>JAHBUU010000001.1 GCA_019637895.1 Pseudobdellovibrionaceae bacterium
GTAAAGACGGCGTCATGGCCTTCGAACCCGGTTTCGTCAATGCCCAGCCGGGAGATACCGTCGTTTTCATCCCGACCGATCGGGCCCACAACTCCACTTCCCATCTCGTCCCGGACGGAGCGAAACCTTGGAAAGGGAAGATGGATGAAAAGCTCACCGTCAAACTCGACAAAGAAGGCGTCTACATCTTCAAATGCGATCCGCACCTTCCCATGGGCATGGTCGGAGTCATCCAAGTCGGAAAAGCCGTCAACCTCGCTGCGGCCAAAGAAAAAGCGGATGCTCTGTCGAAAACCTTCGCGATGAACAAAGACCGACTCTCGAAATACATCGGGCAGGTCAAATGAGCCAACAGAAGCACGAGGAATCCTCCGAGGAGAACCTCCCCTCCTTTCAAAAACTCTATGACCGGCCTTTCCTGTGGCTCACATTGGGGATGATCGTGATGGTCGTCTTCTATACCGCCTGGGGAATCTTCGAAATGACGAATCTCACCAAGGCGCCTCTTCCGTAGGCCTCAGACTGGAGAATGACGATGTCAGAAACAGAAAGCATGCATTCCGGGATTGTCCCCCCACAGGGCGTCTGGTGGAAAAACGTCCCTCCCCAAGAGAAAGTCTGGATCACCATCGCCTTCGTGTGGTGCATGATCCTGTTCGCGATGATGCCGGTTTGGCACATTCGCGGCGGACAGAATCCCTCGGGGATCCGTCACAAAGTGGACCCGGCGGCCTTTTTGGAAAGAACCGAACGCTTCGTCGAAGAGTACAAGATCGGCGAGGAATCGGGGATCCCGGTGGTCGAGCCACCGCCCGGCTCTCATGTGTATCTCGTCGGCCGAATGTGGCAGTGGTACCCCGTCCTGAAACTGAAGAAAGGTGTCGAGTACACACTTCATCTGTCGTCCATCGACGTCAACCACGGTTTCGCCCTGTTCCCGGTCAATATCAACTTCCAGGTCATTCCCGGTTACGACTACGGCTTAAAGATCACGCCGAATCAATCAGGGGATTTCCGAATCATCTGTAACGAGTTTTGTGGAATCGGCCATCACATGATGGTCGGCAAGGTTCTCGTCGTCGACTGACATGAAGGAGCAGCGAATGAGTGGCGCGATTGAAAGACTAAGTTCCCGGTTCAGAACCTGTGCCGTCACTGGACTGAAGGTCAATAAAGATTCTGAAAACCTGATCAAGGCCAATGCGGTGATCGCCATCGTCTGCCTGCTGATCGGAGTCACGGCGGCCTTCGGGCTCGTTCTGACCCGATGGCAGACGGTGCACCTCTTACCCGCCGAGATGTACTACCGGTTCCTGACTCTCCATGGAATGAACATGCTGATCTTTTTCATCATCTTCTTCGAAATGGCGATCCTGTACTTTGCAGGACCGGTGCTGCTGAATGCCCGGCAACCAACACCGAAACTGGGCTGGGCCGCCTTCGGATTGATGGTCATCGGGATGATCATGGTGAACGTCATGATCCTGATGGGAAAAGCCGACGTGCTCTTCACGTCCTACCCTCCTCTGCAGGCGCATCCTTTGTACTATCTGGGCGTCATCCTGTTCGCCGTCGGTGCCTTGCTGGCAACTTCACTTTTCTTTGCGGCCCTTGTGGTCGCGAAGCGCGAAAAAACCTATAAAGGCAGCGTCCCCTTGGTGACCTTCGGAGCTACCACGGCGGCCATCATTGCCGTCATCACTCTAGTTCATGGAGCCGCGACCTATATCCCGGCACTTCTGTGGTCCATGAACCTGATCGAGCTCGATGCTCAGCTTTATCGGCTTTTGTTCTGGGCCTTGGGACACTCCTCACAGCAGATCAACGTCGCCGCGATGGTGTCCGTCTGGTATCTGTTGGGTGGCCTCACTGTCGGCGCGGTGGTTCTGAACGAAAAAGTCAGCCGGACCGCCTTTGTCCTTTATATCCTGTTCATTTCCATGGCTTCGGCTCACCATCTTTTAGTCGATCCTGGTTTTGGTTCCGCTTGGAAAATCTGGAACACCAGCTATGCGATGTATCTGGCGGTTCTGGCCAGTATGGTTCATGGATTCACCGTTCCCGCCGGTCTTGAGATCGGTCAGCGACTGCGCGGTTTCAATGCTGGAAAATTCGAATGGCTTCGCAAAGCTCCTTGGGGCGATCCTGGCTTCTCGGGCATGGTCCTGTCCGTGGTGATCTTCGGATTCCTCGGAGGAATCACCGGCGTCGTCATCGGAACCGAGCAGATCAATATCATCGTTCACAATACGATGAGACTCCCCGGTCACTTCCATGCCACCGTCGCGGGCGGAACCGCTCTCGCCTTCATGGCCGTGACTTACTATGTCTTGCCTTTGATCTTCCAAAAACGAATTGCCTTCTGGAAGCTCGCAAAACTTCAGCCTTGGATTTTCGGTGGCGGCATGAGCTTGATGTGCATGTCCATGATCTACATGGGGATCTTTGGTGTTCCCCGTCGTCACTGGGACTCCTCTTTCTCGAACGCCCCTTTCTCGGTGGAATTCCATCCGGCGGTTTGGATCTCGCAAGCCTCCATGGGAGTGGGTGGTCTATTGGCCGCCAGTGGCGCTCTCTTGTTCGTGATCATCGCGGTCGTCACGGTCTTCTTTGGGAAACCGCTCACCGAACAGGCGATCCGCGAAGGCGCCAGTGGGATTCCTCAAGGCGTGCTGAAACTTCCGGCCCAACTGCACGAAGGAGAAAAGGTCGTTGCCGTTCACAAAAAGGGCGCACCGGGAACGATGGTTTTGATCATGATCTTCTTTGCCTGCTTCGTTCTTTACTACTTCGTGAACTGGAAAATCCTCTCCTTCCTGTGGAAAGTGGGATGACGTGAAACTGTCAAAAGGGGCTCCCTATCTGATGATGATGGTCTGGATCCTGGGGACCCTTTTGTGGTGGGGGCTCGCTTTTTACCCGACGGGGGAACAAACTCCCGAATGGCTGAGTGTCGCGAGGAACGTCTGCTTCGGAGCGATGGATGGGGGCCTGCCCGATCCGGCGGGATGGATCGTCCTGACTTTGGGTCCACTGTCTTTTCTGATTGTGGGTCTCGTGGCCTGGCCGAAAGAACTCGGAAAGGCGCTGCGAGGAACCTGGTCCTCAGGCCTTGGAAAAGTCCTTGCCGTGGTCCTTCTTTTTTCCATCGGAGTCGAGGCCCACTGGGTCCGCAGCAAACTCGCGACAGCCGCTCTCTATGAAAATTTCAGCTACAAGAACTCTTCGTCGGAGGACCTGCCCATCGGCTATCCTCGCACGGATCGACCAGCTCCGGATTTCACTCTGGTGGATCAGAGCGGTTCCGCGTTCCGACTGGCTGAGCACTCGAAAGAGACGATCCTGTTGACCTTTGCCTTTGCCCATTGTGATTCCGTCTGCCCCGTCCTCGTTCGTCAGGTGTTGGATGTCGCAGAAAGCTTCAAAGGCGGCGTTCGCGTTGTCGTCCTGACTCTGGATCCTTGGCGGGATACTCCGAAATCCCTGCCCTATCTGGCGCAAGAGTGGGAGTTCCCGGCAAAGGCCCATCTTCTGTCAGGGCCGGTGGCGGATGTGACCGACGTTCTGAAAAATTATCAGGTGTCTTCTCAGCGCAACGAGAAGACCGGCGACATCATTCATCCGGCTCTGGTCTATGTGATCGCGCCGGGCGGACGAATCGCTTACACCTTTAACAATGCGCCGGACCAGTGGCTGCGTCAGGCGATCGAACGGATTGCAAACGATGGTCGCACTCATTCGGCATCTCGATAGGTTCTTCAACCGCCTTTTTTCATCCCGTTACAACCCGATCCATGCTTCGGGAACCGTCGCTCTGGGACTTTTTTTTATTGTCCTGATCACCGGTCTTTATCTGAGCTTTTTTTATCGGCTCGGTGAACCCTACGAATCCGTCGCAGCCCTGAATGCCGATCTTTTTTTTGGCTCCTGGATCCGGGCGGTGCATCGTTATGCTTCGGACCTCATGGCGATCTCTGTCGTCTTTCACATCCTCCGAATGGTCGCCCAAGGAAAAACTTGGGGTCCAAGAACTCTGGCCTGGGTCACTGGCGTTGGCCTTGTGGGCCTGATGCTGATTTCCGCCTGGACCGGCTATGTGATGGTTTGGGATGTCCAAGGACAGGCTCTCGCCATCGCCGGAGCCCGAATCATGGATTCCCTGGGGCTCTTTCCCGACCCCATCATGCGTTCCTTCAGCGGCGCCGAGAATGCCGCAGCCTCTTTCTTTTTCCTGAATCTCTTTCTGCATGTCGCGATTCCTCTGGGGATGGTGTTCGGCGTCTGGGCTCACACCTCGCGAATCGCCAGAGCTGACTGGCTTCCGAGTCGTGCCTTCATGGGGGGACTCAGCGCTTTGCTGATTCTCGTCTCTGTTGTCTGGCCCGCTCCGCTGGGGCAAAAGGCGGATCTTCTGCTCCGGGTCTCTGAGTATCCGAAAGACTGGATTTTCAATTTTTGGATGCCTTGGACAGAGAGTTCCCCTTTGGCGGTCTTTGCATTTTTTATTTTGGGTGGACTCGTGCTCGCTGCGGCTCCCTGGTATCTGAAACCCCGGGAAAAACGGAAACCTTCGTTCAATGATCCGAATATCTGCATGGGCTGTTCCCAATGTGTGCAGGACTGTCCCTATGAAGCCATTCAAATGGTGTCCATGGACGTTCGCTCAAAAATGAAAGAAGTCGCTCTGGTCAATCCCGATCTCTGTGTCAGTTGCGGACTTTGTGCGGCCTCTTGTGAACCGATGACGATCGGACCCGAGGGACGCAAAGGAGGCCATCAAGTGCGGGCCGCCAAGGCCTTTATGGCTTCTCTCAATGGAAACCTTGCCGGACAAACCTTGATCGTGGGCTGCCGAAACCAAAGTGGCGTTCTCAAATACCTGAACAACAGTTGTCGAACGACGGCGGGCTATCAACTGTACCCGGTCGACTGCCCGGGCACACTTCATAGCGTCGTTTACGGCTTGCTGGCTCAGAAATTTTCAAGAGTGGTCATCGCCTCCTGCCCCGAGCGAATCTGCGTGAACAAGGATGGCTCCATGCTGCTCAACGAAAGGCTCAGCGGAAAACGAGAACCCACTCTGCCCGAAAGCTCTCTTCAGAAAAAGATCCATGTCTTTCCGGTGGGAGAGGGCGAAGAATCCGCCTTCTTCCGCAATATCAGCAGTGGTCGCGAACTTCCCGTCGCTCGCAAAGGACTTCGATCCATTCCAGCCTCGGCGATTGTCGCGGGCCTCGGGATTGTTCTGATCGCGGCCGTTCTCACTCGTTCGCCATCGCCCGCCATTTCCGACAAAGGACTGCTGCGTCTCAATATCCGGCTCGTCGGTCAGACTGAAAAAACCTGCCGCCCCCCCTCCGCCGAAGAGACCGCAAAGCTCCCTCTGCATATGAGAGCCGCCGAGATTTGCAGCTATCGTTCTCTCAGCTACCGCATGAAGCTCAACATCGATGGCAAGGAGATCCTTGATGAACCCGTCCATCCAGGGGGGCTCAAACGCGACCGACCTCTTTATGTCAGTCGAGACATCGAAGTCGACAGCGGAACCCACCGGATCGAATTTTCGATGGAGCCGCTGGAGGCCAGCGCCCAAACCCTGAGCCTGGCTCTGCAGAAAAACGTTGAATTTCGACCAGGACAAATCGCTCTGATTCGCTACTCGCCCGATGAAAAGAACGCCGTTCTCAAGGAGAAAGCACCATGAATGGATCTCTCGCAAAGGCATGGGTTTCTCTGGGAGTGGTCGCTCTTCTCGCCAGCGGCTTGCTCGCGATCCTCGTCACCGGTGCCAAGATGCCGGGGGTGAAACATCTGGCGGACGTCGAGTTCATCCGGTGGTGCCTCGTGGTTCATGTTAACCTCGCGACACTGGTCTGGTTCACGGCCCTTCCCGTGGGTTTGCTGCATCTGTCAACGAAAGTGCGGGGTACCTTCAGCACACAGCTTTCCTGGGCAGGATTCCTGCTGGCACTGATCGGTATGCTGCTCTTGTTCAGCGTTCCCCCTCAAGAGGGTGTCCGCCCCATTCTGTCTAACTACATTCCTGTTCTCAGTCACCCCCGTTACTCCATCGGGATCGCCGTCTATCTGGCGGGCATTGCTCTTGGCCTGCTGTCTCCGAAGTTTTTTGTCGACTCTTTTTCCATCGCGAAAAGATGGCCAGGCCTGCTGGAAATTCGCTTTGGCCTTTTTGTCGGTTCAACCTTTATCGGCCTGGCCATTGTCACCCTGGCTCTTGCTTTCAAGGATCTCGCTTCGGTTCCATTGATTTCGGAGTTTCGTTTTTTTGAACTGGGAATGTGGGGAGGTGGGCACTTGATTCAGCACGCCTCGGCTGTTTTCACGGTCTGCGCCTGGGTGCTTTTTTTGTCACGACGAGTGGACCAACCGATTCTTTCTCGCTCTGAACTCTTTGTGGTCTTTGGGTGGATCGGCCTGCCGATCTTTTTTGTCCCCGTCATTCTGTTCTTCGATGTCACGGGTGGCGATTACAGACAGGGCTTTACCTGGCTGATGCAGTGGGGAATCGCACCACCGATTGTCTTTTTTCTCGGCCGAGCCCTTTGGCGCCTTTCTCCGCGTCTGTCCGACTTGAAAAATCACGAGATCGTTGCTTTTTTTCTAAGTGCCTCACTTTTGCTGATGGGTTTCGTCTTCGGAGCTTTCATCCGCGGACCCGATATGCGGGTTCCGGGTCACTATCATGCCAGCATCGGCGCCGTGACTCTTGCTTTTATGGCCCTGGGATATCTCCTGCTAGCCGACCGAGCAGAGAGCCGCTGGATGCTGAAGTCCATGTGGTTCTACGGTGTCGGCCAAGCGGTTTTTGCAGGGGGAATGTTCCTGGCTGGTTCCTTCGGAATGCCACGGAAAACCTATGGGGCTGAACACGTCTTCACGCATTGGGGACAGGGTCTCGGTGTCGCCGTGATGGCCATCGGTGGGATGGGTGCTCTCATCGGTGGAATCCTTTTTGCGGTGGCGATCATTCCTCGCTTGAAATCGACGGCGCCTCTGGCCGGGAAGGTGGCTCATGTCTAAGTCTAAAAAACTGCTGTGGTTGCTGAGTCTGCTCATCATGCTTTTTTCCATGGTCGCTGTGGGCGGCATCACCCGACTGACAAAGTCCGGTCTGTCGATCACCGAATGGCGACCGGTCACAGGCACGCTGCCACCCCTGTCGGAAGAAGCCTGGCAAAAAGAGTTCGATCTTTATCGCAGCTCGCCCGAATTTGAGCACCACAACAATCATTTCGAACTCGAAGATTACAAAGGCATTTTCTGGTGGGAATATCTTCACCGCCTGTTGGGACGGGTGATCTTTTTCACCGCGACGGTCATGGGCTTTGTCTTTTGGCGGAAGAAAGAATTCTCGGGCAAACGCGCTCTGCTTTTGCCGGCCTTGATCGCCTTTCAAGGGCTGATTGGCTGGCTGATGGTCAAGACGGGGCTCAATCACCGCCCCTCTGTCAGCCATTATATGCTCGCGGTTCATTTTCTACTGGCTCTGCTCACCATGAGCGTCGTCTATCATTCCCTTGCAAAGATGAAACAGCCTCTGGTTGTGAAGCTTTCAACGAAGGGCCGTTTCTTGATCGGTTTGCTGGGAGGCTTGATCCTGCTGCAGATCCTTTATGGCTGCTTCACCGGAGGCCTGAGAGCGGGGCTTTACTTCAATACGTTTCCTTTGATGGATGGCCGCGTGCTCCCTCCTCAAGGCTGGGATCTGGTTCCCGGCTTTCGAAATCTTTTTGAAAACCCCATCACCGTGCAGTGGATCCATCGATGGTTGGGCATTGGCCTTGCCGTCATTCTTCCCCTTGTGAGCTTTCATCTGCTCCGGTGCGAAAGCCCAGCGTTCAAAAGACCGATCCTGCATTTGGTGAGTGTCGTCGTCATCCAAGTCCTCTTGGGAATCTCGACCTTGCTCTTTCTGGTCCCGGTGCCCCTCGCCGTCTTTCACCAAGCGATGGCCGCCCTGATCTGGCTGGGCTATTGCAATCTGATCTTCCGAATCAAGACCCCCTAGCCCGACGCTTCTTAAAGCCGGGTTAAAGCCCATAGAGAGGGGAAAAATTCACAGTTCATTCCCCTAATGACCAAATCGTCAAATTCGTATAGACTTTCCCTATGTCGATCAAATCAGAAAAAGATCTCGAAGGGCTTCGGAAAATCGGTCGTATCGTGGCGCGATGCCTGCAGCTCATGCAATCGAAGCTCGAGCCCGGAATGACAACCGCTGAACTGGATGCCATCGGCGGGCAGTTTTTGGCCTCGCATGGAGCCCGATCGGCGCCGCAGCTGACTTATAACTTCCCTGGTTTCACTTGTATCAGCGTCAACGAAGAAGCGGCCCACGGCATTCCCGGCAGCCGAGTTTTACAGGCCGGAGATCTGGTGAACATCGACGTTTCGGCTGAGCTGGACGGCTACTTTGCCGACACCGGTGGCTCTGCGGTCATTCCTCCGGAATCGAAGCTCTATCTGCAAATCTGTGCTGTCGCGAAACAAGCCCTCGAAAATGCCATGCTGGAAGCGCGAGCCGGAGCCAAGCTGAACCGCATCGGTTTTGCCATCGAGGCCGAAGCCGTCAAAAATGGACTCACCGTCATCGAAAATCTGGGAAGCCACGGCGTCGGTCGCGCTCTGCACGAAGAGCCGGGCTTTATCCCCGGTTATTATGACAAACGCGACAAGCGAGTTTTGCGGGAAAATCAGGTCATCACAATCGAGCCTTTTATTTCGTCCGGCGCCCGTGAAGTCTTTGAAAATGGCGACGGTTGGACTCTGATGACAAGCCCCGGAGTCTTCACCGCTCAATACGAGCACACGATGGTGATCACCAAAGGCAAACCGCTCATCATGACACTGCCGAACTGAGCGCTTGCGAACCGCTCACTCGGAGATGCCAATATTCAGTTTCGCAAAATAACGCCGACCGGGTTCACCATATCCATAGTCATTGCCTAAGACATGGTTCCCGACGTTTTCGACCACGAAGCCCACCGAGGCCTCCTTGAGGATTTGTCGCGGGATCTTATAAGAGCTTCCGAGATTCCAAAGAAGATACTCGGCCAACTGCTGATTGATCCCTCCGCTCTCGACCGTTCGTCGCCCATGATAGCTGAGCGTCGAGTGAAAACCGAGCCGGTCGGAAAAGTCCCATTCTCCGGTCAGATTGGAAATCATTCGGGGAGTATTGGTCAAAATGCGATCCTCGGTCAGATTGCGGGCTTCGGTGTAGGTGAGGTTCCCTTTCAGCAGAAACATTTCCGTCAGCCGATAAGAAGCGCCGCCTTCGATCCCCTGAGTTCTCGCCCCATCAATGTTCTTCAAGAGGCGATACCGATCCGTTCCAATGGTTTCAAAATAGGTCGTGATCATGTCATCGAGATCTGCTCGGAACACCGTCAGATTCAAACCCGTGCGTTCCGTCTTGAAGTAAAGACCCGCTTCGTAGCTGACGCTTTTTTCCGGCGACAAATCGGAGTTTCCGATCATCGTGCAGGCCCCTTGGCAGCTAGGAAGATGAAAGTTCGGATCCATTTCCAAAAGTCCCGGAGGCTTGTAACCCGTCCCCACGCCGGTTTTGAGCGTCAAGTCGGAGCTGAGCTGGCTGGTCAAATAGGCGCGTGGGCTCAGATGAGACCCAAAGCTGTCGTGTTTCGTTTGTCGAAGGCCTAAAGTCAGAACCGAGTCAGCCGTGACAGAAATCGAATCCTCGATAAAGACCGCTAGTTGGCTTGCTTTGGTTTCCCCCGTCGTCAGTTGAGCCTGATTCCGCAAAACGTTTTTTTCTGCGTCGATGCCGGCGACGATGAAGTGGCTCTCGCCGATCGCCCGTTGCAACTGCGCCTGTGCGGTTTCGGTCCCTAAGCGAGCCTTCGCTCCGTCCTCGTAATCATAAAAGTCTCCGGAAACTCGAAGTGTCGTCTTGGTGTTTTCCCAGATCCCCTTGTGTTGGGCATCGAAATGATCACGTTTGATTTTTGTCGTCCGTGGTGTCCCTCGGGACAGCATTTCTTTTTTTTGAAAATTTCGCCCGAGATTCAACCCCAGCTCCTGGCCCGGACTGACCTTCCAACTGAGTTCGCCATCATAAGAGGAATCATCGCGCCCATCATATTGACGGGAATCACTGGCCGCAAATTCAGGACGTGGTTTTTGCAGACTGCGTCCGGTGAGTTTCAAACCCAACTGATCCCGCTTCAAAGGACCACTCACAGAAAACTGAGTCTGGTGCTGCGTCTTTGATTCTTTCGATGTCCTGCGGGGAAATCCAAGACAGATCGGCATCGTCATTTTGACGAACAGACAGCGAGCGCGAGGTCAGGCGCCTCCCATCGACAAGAATCAGGGCATAGCTGGAATCAAATCCCCTCAGACTCACTCCCCGGTTTGTTCCCCCGATGAGCATGACGCCATCTGCGTAGCGCAGGACATCCGCCACCGTGCTGACCGTCTGTTTTTCGATTTCCTCATGGGTGATGATCGAAATACTTGCCGGAGCCTGCTGGATATCCTGCTCGATCAGAGAGGCCGATTCGACCCGGATCACTCCGAGAACGGTCTCTTCGGTACCCGTCGAAGGCTCCGCAAAAGTGGCCGAGGAAAAAACAAGAAGAAATGTTGCTGCAAAAAACCGCGTCATGAGGAGACTCATGACCGAGGCCATATCGAAATCCCCATCTCCAGGCAATGCGATGTCTGAACACAGAGGCAGTTGAAAGCAATTTAAAAACGAGGACCACCGAACTGCAAGTCAAATGAGTTTCCGTGAAAGCCTCGGACTAAATCGATCCTTCCGGATGATCTTGGCACCACATTCGAACACCGTGAGCAGAAGCGATCCAGCCCAGAATTTTTCCATCCTGGTCCATCAACTTCCAGAGTTCAACGGCCCAACGATTGCTGCCATCGACGAAGATATTTTGAAACAACGCCACCTGATCCGCTCGCAGGCCGGAATCCCGGTGTCGATTCACCTCGTCCAGCAAATGAGGCAAGCTCGTCGGAGGCGTGGTCACTTCGCCTGCCGTCGTCCAGGGGGACGTGTACAGGGGCAATGCTCCAAGAGTGTAGACACTCCCTAACTTGCCATTTTCATCCTGGAAAAGCCGAGCATAAAATCGGGGGAAAGTTGTCGAGTGTCCGTGACATTCCACGAGGGTCCGAGGAGCGGCTTCGGCCAGACCGAGTCCCAGCAAAAAAACGAAAAAAACCAACAATGTCCTCATTGATCCCTCTGTTTGCGATCTCGTCTTAAAGCAGACGGAGAAAGAAGCCATCCACCACGATAATCAGCGCCACGGTCCACCCCAACATCAGCACCAGCAGAACCCAAAGATCCCACTTGGACGGAGGATCGCGCCGTTTCATCTCGACGAAATTCAAGGTCGCTACAAAATTAAAGACCAAGGGGAGCAAGAAGCCAAGAAGACTGAAGATGACCACTCGCTTCCGATAGTTCTTTCGAGCCGGAAGATCGTCAGCAGAGGTTTCAGCGCCCTCCCCATCGGCCAAAAACTCGTCCAAAACATGTTTGGCGGAAATAAAGTCGCGTTCGGAAATATACAGATCCGCTCTGTCCTGAACTCCACCCAGAACGAGCGTGGTGTACTCCCTCGGCTGAGAGACCACTCGTGCTTCGATGCCTTTTCGTTCGAGCTGTTCTTTGACGGCCAAGGCCATCCAACCCTGCTCGAAACGATGCAATTTCTTTTCGGCCATGCTCATCGGTAACGAGAAGAACCTGGACTGTCAATGAACGGTTTTCTTGCATAGACTAGGAGCCCTAGAGAGGCTTCATGTTTGGACATCTTCAAGAACTCGATCAACTCCAACAGCTCCTTGAACGGTTCCCTCTTCCGAATCTGCAAACTCGGACCTTGGCCACCGTCGAAACAGCAAAAAAAACCTATCCAATTCTGGGACTGACTCTTGGCAACCCCGATCCCTCGGCGCCCACTCTTTTTCTTGTCGGTGGCGTTCATGGTTTGGAAAAAATCGGTTCACAGGTTTTGATTGCCTATCTGGCGGTTCTTTTCCGCCAGCTCACTTGGGACGAACACCTGCAGGAACTTTTTAAAAAAGTTCGCATCTGCACGATTCCGATCTTGAACCCCGGCGGAATGGCCCACTCTCGTCGAAGCAACCCGAACGGTGTCGATTTGATGAGAAACGCTCCCGTCGAGAGCCTCTCATCGAATCGTCCTTGGCTGATCGGTGGCCAGCGTCTGAGTCCCCGACTGCCGTGGTATCGCGGACCCGAGGGCGCGCCGCTTGAACGGGAAGCGCAAACCCTGATCGACTTCGCCAAGGAAAACTGCCTAACGGCAAAGACCTGCTTGGCCATCGATTTTCACTCCGGCTTCGGGATGAGGGACCGATTGTGGTACCCCTACGCAAAAACTCAGGAGCCTTTCCCGAAACTCAAAGAGGCGATGGCACTGAAAACGCTTCTTGATCTGACCTATGCCCATCATGTCTACAAGATCGAATCCCAGTCTGACAGCTACACCACTCACGGAGATCTCTGGGACTATCTGTTTGAAATTCACGAAAGCTCGCCACTTTATCGAGATCATCTGTTCCTGCCCTGGACACTCGAGATGGGCTCTTGGACATGGCTGAAAAAAAATCCACTTCAGATTCTCAGCCCGCACGGACTGTTCCACCCGATGAAGCTGCACCGTTATTCACGGGTCATGCGTCGGCACATTCTGCTGATCGATTTTTTCCTGAAGGCCACCGCCCATAGCTCCAGCTGGAGCCCTCGATGACGAACTGGGTTTTCATCCGCGGCCTCGGTCGACAGAAAACCCACTGGAAAGGCTTTCCGGAAAAACTCCAGGCCCGACTCGGAGGAGACATCCACTGTCTCGATCTCCCCGGCGTCGGCGAAAAATCCCCATTGAAATCTCCGCTCAGAATCTCGGAGTATTCAGAGAATCTCCATCAAGAACTCAGCTCCCTCAAATCGAAAGCGGATCCCCAAACCCCGTGGGCACTGGTTGCGGTGAGCCTCGGCGGCATGGTCGGTTTGGATTGGGTCTCGCGGTTCCCATCGGACTTTCAAACTCTTGTCACGATCAATACCAGCTCGAAGGACCTGAGCCCTCTTTTTCACCGCCTGCAACCTCGGGCTTTAAAAACGGTCCTGCGACTTTTCTGGAGCAATGACATTCGCGCTCGGGAAAAAGCGATTCTCGAGCTCACTACCAATCTGGTCACAATCGATGAGGAGCTGCTTGATCTCTGGGTTTCTTTCGATCGGCAATATCCCCTGACACGACCAGTTTTTCTGCGGCAGCTGCTGGCCGCCACTGGATTTCGCCTGCCGCCCTCGCTCCCCACGCGAACCCTGGTGTTGGCTTCGGAGCAAGATCACTTGGCTCACCCCCAATGTTCACGAGCCCTGGCCCGGCACTTTCAAACCGAATTGGCCGTGCACCCCACGGCCGGTCACGACCTGGTCTTGGATGCTCCCGAATGGGCGATCGATCAGCTCGAAAAATTTATGATGTCGAAGAAATGAACGCCGCCAACGTCCGATAGAAAAGGCGCGCATCGATCGGCTTTGTTAGGTACTCATTGCATCCCACCCGCAAGCAACGTTCCCTGTCCTCTTTCATCGCATGAGCGGTCAGTGCAATGATGGGCACCGAATACCCCCGTCGCCTCAGCTCCTCGGTCGCCGCATAGCCGTCCACCACGGGCATCTGCATGTCCATCAGCACCAGGTCATACCGATGGGCCAAGGCCTTTTCGATTCCCTCACGGCCATTGTTCGCAAAATCCAAGACCATGTTCTTGCGTCCCAAGAAAACCTTCACCAAAAGCTGATTGTCGATGGAGTCTTCAACCACCAAGACATGCTTCCCGCTGAGTTCCAGATAGTCTTCGTTCACGGGTGGGACCAGTTCGACAGGCTTTTGACCTGATCCTAGCTCGGGTTGATAAGGCAGGGTCAGAATGAAAACAGACCCCACTCCGGGCCGACTGGATTCCAGTTGGATGTCTCCGCCCATGTACTGAGCCAATCGACGAGACAGCAAGAGCCCCAGACCTGTACCGCCGTACTTGCGACTCGCCGAATGATCCAGCTGGGAAAAAGCTTTGAAAAGTTGACCGTGCTCTGACTCGTTGATTCCGATTCCGGTGTCACAAACACGGAAGAAAATCGTTTTGTCTTTTTGACCGTAAAAAACCGTGACCGAACCTTCGTGAGTGAACTTCAGGGCATTTCCGACAAGATTGGTCAGGATCTGGCGCAAGCGAGTGCGATCGGAGGACAGCAGTTCCGAAATCTCCCCTTGCCTCCGAAACTCCAAGACGTTCTTTCCTCGATGCGCCAACAATTGCAGATTGGCATTCAATTCGTCGATAAACTCATTCAACTCAAAGGTCGAACTGTGAATGTCCAGATGGCCCGCTTCGACTTTCGAAATATCGAGAATGTCATTGATGATTTGCTGCAGATTCTTTCCCGTCTGCTCGATCACCGCGATGTATTTCTGACGGTCTTCTTCGGTCAGGTTGGGGTCCTTGAGCACCTCGACAAGCCCCAGAATCACGCCCATCGGAGTGCGAACCTCGTGACTCATATTCGCCAGGAAAAGGCTTTTCACCTGGTTGGCGCTTTCCGCTTTTTCCTGGCGTCCAATGCTCGTCTGAAGATCTTCGATCATCTTGTTCAGGCTGTGGGCCATGCAGCCCAACTCATCCTGAGAACGAACGGGAACCCGTTGAGTGAAATCGCCGCCCCCCACCTTCATCGCTACATCGCGAACCTCACCGATGCTGCGTCGGAAGTACCGGCTCAGCCCATAAATCAGAACAATCCCGGTCCCACCCACCAAACCCACGGCCGCGATCAGAAGAATCATCATGATCTTCTCAAGGGCGCGAGCCCCATCCGTCATTCGCTTGGTGAAACCGGCTTGCAGGCCGGAAAACTCCTGATTGAGCTCTCCGATCCTCTCGATGGAAGCAGCAATGACCGCCTCTCTCGGAGACGACGACTCGATTTCCCGATGCAGGGTCTCTCCCTCGGCGAGGACCTCCTCGTACATGCGATCCGATTTTCTCCAGAGGTCGGCGCTGCTCTCCATATGGGGAAGACCTCGCACGAAGCGAATCAGTCGGATGATATTCGGAATATCCGATGGAGGAAGACCGGCCTCGGTAAAGGCCGCCGTGACGATCTTGATTTTTTCGGTGCAGGTGCGGATGTCCTCACAGGTTTCCATGGTCGTTCGCGCTCTTTTGAACCCCGCAGGGACCCGCGAGGCCTCTAAAAAATCCTGATAGTGCTTTTCCTCCCGAACGACCGAGTAAGTGTACAGGCTCAGGGTGGCGTTTTTCTGGGCAATGCTCCAATGACCGGCCAATCCGACAAAGGATCGAAGTGCTGACAAGGTGGTGAACGAAAAGTGCAACGCGAACAGCTCGACCGTGATCAACAAGATCAAAACGCCCACCAGGGTGGACAGTTTTTTGGCAATCGAAATGTCCTTCATCCAATGGATCATCTTCACTCAAATCGGTTCTTTCACTAAATTCTAATGATTTACCCCAAAAGCCCTGCCGAGGAAAATTAAATTTCCTCACGTTCTCTCGCTTTCTTAGATTAAAATGCCTTAAGTCACTCTAACCCCGCCTGTTCCTTGCTCTCAGATGAGTTGACGAGTTCTTCATCGACTGGCTGCGCCACGTCATGAGGCATTCACTCAAGAAATCAGCCCTCTTCTTAGCCTCTCCGATTTGACAATGGACAGAGGCGGACATTTTGTTAAATTTCCACCTCCTTCTTTCCGGAGAAACAGCATGTCCATTCACGAACTGAGCGAAGAGCAGATCCACACCATGTCCCTCAAAGAAAAGGACGAATGGTGGCTCAAAAATGTCTACAAGGGCGATATGCCCCAATTGAATCTGCGCTCGGCCCTCACGGGGATGCTGCTCGGGGGAATCTTGAGCCTGACCAATCTTTATGTCGGGATCAAAACCGGATGGACCCTGGGAGTCGGGATCTCGTCGGTCATCTTGTCTTTTGCTCTCTTTAAGCTCCTCGCTAAACTTCAAATCGGCAAGGAGATGACCATTCTCGAAAACAATGCCATGCAGTCCATCGCGACGAGCGCGGGCTATATGACGGCTCCTCTGATGGCGTCTCTTCCGGCCTACATGATGGTGACCGGTGAAGTGATTCCGATGTGGCAAACCTTCTGGTGGATCGTTTGCTTGGCTCTGCTCGGAGTGCTTTTCGCCTTCCCTCTGAAGAAAAGATTTATCAACGACGAGCAGCTCCCCTTCCCAGAAGGACGAGCGGCGGGAATCGTTCTGGACAGTCTTCACAGTGAGACCGGTCGCGATGGACTGTTCAAAGCCAAGATCCTGATAGCCGGAGCTGGGATCTCGGCCCTGATCGAAACCATGCGGAACGAATCCGTGATGGCCGCGATCAAAATGCGTTTTCTCAAGCTTCCCGATTACTGGGACGATATCGTCTATCGTTTTTACACACCGGCCATCTTGAGCACCCCACTGAAGGATCTGACCATTCAGGTGGACACCTCCATCGTGATGATGGGAACCGGCGGCCTGATGAACATGAAGACCGCCATGTCCCTGTTGCTGGGCGCGATTCTCAATTATGTCGTTCTGGCTCCGATCATGATCCAGCAAGGAGCCATCGCGGGCGCTGGGTTCAAAAACATCACCATGTGGTCGCTGTGGGCTGGGGCCGCGATGATGACCACCGCTTCTTTGACTTCGTTCTTTGCAAAGCCACAGATTTTTGTCGAAGCCTTCCGAAGTTTGTTTCGTAAAAACGAAAAAAAGAAAGAAGACCCCCTCCGGAAGATCGAGCTGCCGATGTGGGTTTCCCTGGTTGGGATTCCAGTCATGGGTGCCCTCACCGTTTACCTGGGGCATGCCTGGTTTGGTGTGCACTACTGGCTGGGGCTCATCGCCATTCCGCTGGTCTTTGTCTTTACGCTGATCGCGGTGACCTCGACGGGACTCACGGCGATCACGCCGGGAAGCGCGCTCGGAAAAATCACGCAGATCACTTATGCAGGCCTTGCTCCGGGCAATATTCCGACCAATATCATGACGGCGGGAATCACCTCCGAGGTCTCGCTGAATGCCAGCAACCTACTCATGGATATCAAGCCCGCCTATATGCTGGGCGGAAAACCGCGACACCAAGCACTCGGTCATATTCTGGGTGTCTTTGCGGGTGGCCTTGTTGCCGTTCCCGTTTTCTATGCCATCTTTCATGGGGATATTTCCCTATTCACCTCGGACAAGTTGCCTCTGCCGGGCGCGACCATCTGGAAGGCCGTGGCTGAAGTTCTGATGCAGGGATTGAATGCCCTGCACCCGACGGCTCAAATCGCGGTTTTTGCGGGCGCAGCGGTCGGGATCATTTGTGAAGTCCTCAATATCCGCACACGCGGAAAGTTCCCGATTTCCGGAGTGGGACTTGGGCTTGCTTTCGTTCTGCGCTTTACGGACTCTTTGTCCATGGCCATCGGTGCTCTGTTCTTTTGGCTGTGCCGACGCCAGCTCAAGAATCCTCAGTCCACGGCTTCGAGAGTCTTTGTCGACAACCAGGAAACGCTATGTGCGGGAATCATTGCGGGGGGCTCGATCATCGGGATTCTGTTGATCCTGCTCGAAAACGTCGTTCTGGCGTGACGCCTGTGAAACGCACGCGGTATCTGGCGGTTCAAGCGGCGAAGGATCTCCCCTCTCGCCGCCCCTCCGACAACAAAACCCGAGGTGGGAAAACCCTCATTCGGGCGGGCTCGAAAACGATGCTTGGAGCCGCCATCTTAAGTGCCACCGCCGCGGCCCGAGTCGGGGCTGGCTATGTGTACCTGCTTCCTGCGGACAAAAACTTCCCCCATCAAAAGCATCCTGATTTTCTGACTCTCGGATCCCGCCGGGAAATCCCCGATGTTTCTTTCTCTTCCATCGCCATCGGACCCGGACTGCCATCCACGCCTCATCTGCAAAAAGAAATTCTTTGGCTCCTCAAGCACACCTCCTGCCCCGTGGTGGTCGATGCCGGGGCCTTGACGGCGCTGGCTTCGTTCAAAAAACCGGTTCTCTTACCGGACAACTGGATCCTCACTCCACACGAAGGCGAGCTGGGACGGCTCTTGTCCCTTTCCGGAAAGGACGTCAGAAAAGATCGTCTCGGTTCAGCGCTGAAAGCTCAGAAAAAATGGGGCGGCACTCTGCTCCTGAAAGGTTCGGGCACACTGATCGTCGCGGAAGGCAAAGTCATCGAGATCACGACAGGAAATGCGGCCTTGGCAAAGGCTGGAACCGGGGATGTCCTCACGGGAATGATTGCGGGCTTTTTGGCTCAGGGGCTTTCTCCTCGACAGGCCGCCTGCCTCGGTGCCTTCGTTCATGGCGCCATCGCTGATCATTGGATCAAAAACAAAAAGGATGTCTTGAGCCTCATGGCCTCCGACATCCTTGGTGAAATCCCGTTCGCCTTGGCGCGCCTTCGGCGGTCTTAAGGCAGATCCTTCAGCACACAGGTCAACAGCGAGTTCAGATTCGATCCCGTCGAGTTCTGCAAAGGACCAAAGTGGTTATAAGCCTTCCCCGCTTTGATGAACGGAGTGACACAACGATCGTTGGTCGGCTTGGTCGAAGAACCCGACAGGTTGGCCGTGTGCGTGGCGCTCGCCTTGGTGGTGTTCACCTGAATGGCAAAGGTCTGTAAAAGCTTATGCGTTCCACAAAACGCATTGAACGTCTGATAACTCGAGCCCAAAAGCTGAATCATCTGAGCCTGCGAGGCATTGGTCGGCAAAGCGCAGCTTGGATAAGAGCTGTTCCAGCTCTTCAAGCAAGGATTGACGTTTCCACCTGCGGTCGGAGTGAACTGATAGAGACCGATGTTCAAACGGCTTTCCTGCGGTTGCAGGGCATCCTCGTAAAATTTGACTCCTGCCGGTTTTCTGTAACCGGAAGGGCCGACCTTGAGGGCGACGTTTTCGCTGGTTTTGGTGTCCGCCGTCGTCAGGCTTTCCGCATAAGAAAGACAGCTCATGAAACGGGTCCATAGACGATTCAAAGCGATCTCGCTTTTCACGTCCCCCTTGAGACTGCCCGTGCGATGTTTATTATAAGCATTCACAAAGGTGTTCATTTTATCGATCACGCCTTGGGCGGGAACTTTGCCCGATCCCAAGGTATGGGTCAGGCTGGCCACCGTCACATTGCACATCGGAAAGCGCTTCAGGCTGACCGGCGCATGATTCGCGACAGTCGACGAGGCACCAAACAGCGAGGCGATCGAACCGACCTGAGGGCGCTGATCTTTCATCATTTCGTTCACGAAGAACGTGATCCGATCCGAAAAACGATCCTTCCCTTTGACATCGACCAGACAGCTATCGGCATTGACGTTTTGAGCGTTCGAACGAACTTCGAGAAGTTCGCGATAGCTGCTGTAGTAATTGTCGACGGACAGACCCACGGGATACGAGACATCACTGAAGATCTCGATCGGCGTCTCTCCGGCTGGTTCCCGCGGAGGTGTTGGCACTGGCGTGGGCGCGGGTGTCGGTGTCGTCACCGGCGGTTGTGGCGTCGGAGTTGGCTGTGGAGCCGGCGTCGGGGCCGGAGGCGTCACCACCGGCGGCTTTTCTTCGGGTGGTCTCCAGGAAAAGCCATGAGCGGTTGGGATGGACACCAGAGTGCTCATCAGGACAAATCCAATGCGACCCCAACGACGAAGAGTGTATGTATGATGTTTCATACACTGCTCTTCGGTCGCGGAACCAAAGTCTTAAGACCTTCGTCCCTTTTCCTGGCGCCGATCTCCTGCTTTCAACGGGAGTGAAAAACCCTTAGACGAAATTCACGGTCTCGCAGACCAAGGTCCTGTCGAAAAATTCGCCGCCATTGAGGGAAATGAAAGAGAGAGCCTCCTCACCGTCCTCAAGCAGAGGTGGGATTCTTAACGAAACATCTGACGGAGATGACGGACTTCTTGGGCGAGTTCGGCCAAGCGGTCCGAGGCCCCACCCAATTTTTGGGCGACTTGTGAGAAGTCGCGCTCTTTGCGGACGACTTGTTTCATCTCGCGCAGAACTTGGCGGGCGCCTTCGATCGAGAAACGATCGCGGTAAAGGAGCTTGCGGATCAAGAAAGCGTTCTCGACGTCTTTCTTGGTGTACATGCGCTGATTATTGGATGCTTTTTTCGGGCGAAGAAGGTCAAACTCGCTCTCCCAGTAGCGAAGCACGTATTGCTTCACATCCAGAAGGTCGGCAACATCCCCGATTTTGAAACCCATCTTATCCGGAATCGCGTTGATCTCTTCGAGGAGTTTTTCATCCACCAAAGCCGCTGGTAAAGACAGGGGCTCTGTCGCGGTGACAGCAAGACCCTGCGCCTCGACATTTGCGTCGCTCAGCTGCAGTTCCGTATTTACAGGCTCCTGGATCTCGAGATCCGGGAGCTGGGGTTTAATCGTTGTCGTCATCATCATCCGTCAAGTTAGTGATATCCTCACCGTTCAACATCGCTTTCAAAACCTGCGACGGACGGAAGGTCAAAACACGACGAGCGGAAATTTTGATCTGATCGCCGGTTTGAGGATTCCGTCCCACACGTTCATTTTTCCCGCGCACGACGAAGTTTCCAAACCCGGAAATCTTCACTTTTTCGCCCGTTTGAAGAACATCCTTCAAGGTTCCGAAGACGAGTTCCACCAACTCAGACGCTTCTTTTTTCGAGAAGCCGATCTTTTGATAGACCTTCTCGACGATGTCCGCTTTGGTCACAGTGGATTTGCCCAAATTCTGGCCTGCCATAATCCCTTTTCACTCCTTGAGGTCGTACTTCTGAAAGAAAGCCTATCAACCCTTTGAAACCGATCAAGTTTTTTATCTCACATGGATCCCGAAAGTTTTCGAAACCTGCTCCAGAATCTTGCTCTGAAGCTCTTGGATCTGCGCATCTTGCAGCGTGGCATTCTTGTCTTGATAAACAAGCCGGATGGCGACGGATTTATGTCCCGCCTCCATTTTGTCCCCCTCATAGACATCAAACACGTCCACATCGGCCAAAACCGCGCCTGCCGTCTTTTTGATCTCCTTGAGGACATCGCCGACTTTCAGGTTTTTCGGCATGACAAAGGCGAAATCGCGCTCCACGGCCGGGAGCTTCGAAAGGCCCTCGGCACGATACGGACGTGGCTGCCCTTTGAGCAACAGATCGAGATCGAACTCGGCAATCGCCGCAGGCACCCGAACTTTTTCTTCATCCAACAAAACGGGATGAACCGTTCCGATAAAGCCGATTTTTTTACCTTCGACCAAGAGCTGAGCGAACTGTCCGCGATGGCAGAAAGAAACGACCTCTCCCCGATCCGAAGGAGTCACCCAGGTGTAAGAAGAAATCCGAAGTCCCTCGAGCAGACTTTCAACCGCCGCCTTGAGGTCATAAACAACCGGATGGGACCAAGACTTGGTCCACAGACTGCGCGGACGCCCCCAGGCAATCAGCCCCAAACGAGTTCCCTCGCGGTAACCGCCCTCGGTGGTCCCGAAGTTTGAACCGATTTCGTACAAGAAACCTTCTTCGTTGCCATAGCGCACGTTCGTCAGCAGGTTTTTATAAAGCCCATAGCTGAGGCCCGAGCGCATGACATCAAGGTCATCACTGAGAGGATTGCGCAGACGAACCGGGTTTTCCGAGACCGACAAACCGGTTGCATTCAAGGCCGGAACATTTCCAAAGAAAGCCTTTTCGCCCTTGGAACCAACGAAACCGTAGTTCCACGCTTGCAAAGCCCCTTGAGCGCGGATCGCCCCATGGACTCGTTTGAGCAAACGGTATTTATCCTCGTGCGGAGCCGGAGCCTGCGCGAGGACCGGCATGGTTTCAGGAATCTGATCATAGCCGTTCAGTCGAGCGTACTCTTCGACTAGATCCATATCCTGTTCGAGATCGAAGCGGAAACTCGGAGGCAAAACGCTATAGGATTGAGCGGCCTTCATCTGCACATCGCAGCCAAGACGTTTCATATAATCCACGAAGCGCTCTTCGTCGGCGACATATCCCAAGCGTTCAGACACCTGCTCCAAGCGCAGATCGACCGGCTGCTTTTTCACAGGCTCGGGGTTGGTATCATAGGCATCCCCAAGAGCCTCGCCACCAGCGACCTTCACGATCAGTTCGGCCGCTCGGTCCATGGCACGGAAAGCTCCATCCGGATCAACGCCCCGGCTGAAACGATACGCGGAGTCTGTTTCAATCCCATGTCCTCGAGAGGCCTTTCGCACGGCCATCGCCTGGAACGAGGCGCTTTCGATGAAGATCTCGGTGGTTTCTTCAGTCACGCCCGAATTTTTTCCACCGACAACACCCGCCAAGGCCACGATTTTTTCACCATCACGGATGACGAGTTCGCCGTCTTTCAAGGTGAGCTCCGCATCCTGCAAGGAAGTGAATTTCTCGCCGGCCGAAGCTTTTCCGATCACCAGTTTACGACCGGCCAGACGAGCCGTATCGAAGGCATGAAGTGGTTGTCCCAACTCCATCATCACGTAGTTCGTCACATCGACCACGTTATTGATCGAATTCATTCCGACGCTTTCAAGACGTTTCTTCAGCCAATCAGGGCTGGGACCGACTTTCACGCCGCGAACGACGCGACCGCAGTACCGCGGACAGAGTTCCTGGTCCTTCACTTCGAGGGAAATGCTTTGTTTCGTCGAGTCGGAAACCGGCGCCAAAGTCGATTTCGGCGTCACCAGCTCACGAGCGCGCACGCAGGCGATTTCACGGGCAAGGCCGAAGTGGGACAAACAATCCGCGCGGTTCGGAGTGACCTTCAGTTCAAAGAGCACGTCTTGAAGGTCCATATACTCACCGAAAGGTTTTCCAATCGGCGCATCCGTCGGAAGGATCATGATTCCTTCGGACTCGGTGGCGAGCCCCAGTTCTTTCAAAGAACAAAGCATGCCTCCGGATTCGACACCGCGAATGGCGCTTTTTTTGATCACAAAATTGCCCGGCAGAATCGCTCCCGGCAAAGCCGCGACAACACGGTCACCGGATTTGTGATTGGTGGCACCGCAAACGATTTGATGAACGACGCCTTCGCCGGTCGTGACCTTGCAAACCGACAAACGGTCCGCATTCGGGTGCTGTTCCTTTTCCAGGATCAAGCCCGTGATGACGAACTCGTAGTCCTTTCGACGATCGATGATCTCTTCGACTTCGAGGCCGGCTTTGGTCAGAGTGTCCGCCAGATCCTGGGGTTTATTCAGGTCCTCAGCGAGGTTCACGAAATCATTGGCCCATTGCAAACTGATCTTCATACGGACTCTCCCGCGAAGGGACGAAGGAACCGGACGTCATTTTCTGGAAACAAGCGGATATCGGGAATCCCGTATTTGATGATCGCCATACGCTCGATCCCAAAGCCGAACGCAAAACCTTGCCACTGCTTAGGGTCGATTTTCGCGTGTTCGAAAACCCGCGGATTCACCAATCCACAACCACCGATTTCGATCCAGCCCGTTTGTTTGCACATGCTGCAACCCTTGCCTTTGCAGATCGGGCATTGGCAATCCACTTCCGCGCTGGGTTCGGTGAAAGGGAAAAAGCTGGGACGGAAACGAGTCTTCAAGGTGGCGCCAAAGAATTCGCGCACGAAATAAGTGATCGTGCCTTTCAGGTCCGCCATCGAGACTTTTTTGTCCACGCAGAGCGCTTCGATCTGGTGGAAGTTCGGCAAGTGCGAAATATCGCTGTCGACCCGGTAAACGGGGCCAGTCCCGATCACTCGCAAAGGCAGGCTTTCGCTTTCCAACGAATGAATCTGAATCGGACTCGTGTGCGTGCGAAGAACGTGGTTTTGATCGACAAAGAATGTGTCCTGCATATCCCGCGAAGGATGGTCCTTCGGAATATTGAGGGCCTCGAAATTGTAATAATCTTTTTCGATCTGAGGACCGGTGCGAAGAGCGTACCCCAAGCGAGCCATGATCGTTGCGATCTCTTCGGTCACCAGATGGATCGGATGAGCACCGCCGCGAGGGCGACCGGCCGCTGGCAAAGTGATATCCAGTTCCTCTTGCGCGAGCTTCGCTTCGATTTCCTGTTTTTTGAGCGCTTCTTCCGCTTCTCCATAGGCGGTCTCGAGAGCGGATTTCACCTCGTTCACCCGCTTTCCGAAGAGGGGTTTTTCCTCTTTCGGGAGAGTGGCCATTTCTTTCATGACCTCGGTGAGGAGTCCGCTTTTCCCCAGGAACTTGACCTTGAGGTCGTAAAGATCCTTGGAATTCGCGGCCTGGCGGAAAGCCAGAAGGGCTTCTTCTTTGATTTGATCGAGTCGTGAGGATGACATAGGCTCCAAAAGTCCCACGACAATGTCTTTATTTCAATGATTTCAATCATTTCCGAGGGCCATGACGCGCATTTTCCTTGGCAAAGAAAGCCCCCTCCTTTAAGGTGGCTTCTCTCATGGCCCATAAGAACAAAACGAACTATAGCGCCTATAAAGCCCGTCAAAAGGGTTCCCCGTCTGCAACGGCGGCTCCTTTGCGTGGGCAGCACAAGCGACCCGATCAGGTTTTTTCCATCCCTGAGGCCGATGAACGCTTGGATGATGTCTTTCGGAACCATGGTTTCGCAGACATCACCCACGAGGAACGCCGAAAGTTCGCCGAGTTCTATGCTCTTTTGATGGCCGAGCAAGAGCACCAGAATTTTACCCGCCTGCTCAAGCTCCGCGATATCGCGATCAAGCACTTCATCGATTCGATCATTGTGGCTCGATTGACCAAGCTGCAATTCCCGCTGATGGACGTGGGCACCGGCCCCGGCTTTCCGGGCGTGCCCCTAAAAATTATGTATCCCAAGGACAAGATCCTGCTCGCCGAAGGCGTGCAAAAGCGTGTGGCCTTTCTGAAAAAGGTTCGTGAGGGATTGAACCTGCAAAATCTCGATATCATCGGCCGCAATATCAATCCCTTCTTTGTGTATCCGGTCATGGGAGTCATCACCCGCGCCGTCGAGGACATGCAAAACACTCTGGGGAATGTGCTGTCCTCCATTCAAGTGGGTGGACGTGTTTACTTCATGAAGGGCCCTGGTGTGGAGCCAGAGATCCCGGTGGCCGTGAAGGCCTGGAGCGAATACTACAAGCTCGTCGAAGATCACACCTATGATCTGCCCCACACAACGAACCATCGCCGCCTGGTGGTCTTTGAAAAAATCAAAAATGCCCCTCTTCCGAATGAAGAAGAGCAGGACTTCCCTTTGCTGGAGGGCGAATGATTCAGATCGGCTCTGCAAGCAATGAGCACTTTAAGCGCTGGCGCGACCTGTCTTCGTCGAAGGGCATTCGGAAACATGGCGAATTCATTCTGATGGGCGAAAAGCTCATCGAGGAGTTCCGCCACCAACCAGGCGACTGGAAAATCCACGCGGAGATTCTGACCGAAGGCCTGACTTCGCTGTGGCCAGAACATGATCGCGATCCTCGCACGCCGAAGCGCTACTTCCTGGCGAAAGAACTGTTCAAAGAAGTCGACGTCATGGGCACGCACTTCAATTTGCTGGTGCTCGAAGCCCCCACTTGGGAGACGGCGGATCTGTCAAACCCGGCACAAGGTTTAGAGCTGGTTTGTCCTTTGGGTGATCCCTCGAACCTGGGGGCCATCGTTCGATCGGCCGTGGCCTTTGATGCCACAGCCCTGATCCTCACATCGGAAAGTGCCAACCCCCTGCATCCGAAAGCCGTGAAGGCCAGCGCCGGAGCCGTCCTCCGAACAAAGTTTTTGAGAGGTCCTTCATTGAAAGACTATCAGGCCTCGGGCGAAAGCTGGGCCCTCGACATGAAGGGGGACTCGGTGGGTGATCTGAAATGGCCAGACCACTTCCGTCTGATCGTCGGAGAAGAAGGGCCCGGACTCCCCGAGCTGCCAGGAGTCCGCCGCATTTCTGTTCCAACAAGGGGCGTGGAGTCCCTGAACGCCACCGTCGCCGCCTCGATCGCTCTCTTCGATTGGAAAAGACAGACCTTTTCCCGTCCCTAAAGGCGCCGCCCCCAGACGCGCTGAACGCACAAAAAAATTGCCTTCCTCCCAGAGACCAGCGGACAATTCCCGCTCAAGTCGGCCTGGGAGGTCTCATGAAATGGATCGCTTTTGTTTTTATCGCTCTCTCGATTTCGTCGGCACAAGCGCAGCTCGCCTCGGAACCCCGGCATGAGCTGATGAAGTGCACGGCGCCTCAACACGGGACCCTCTGGGCCTCGTTCGGCCATCTGATGCGTTCCGGAGAAAATCATCTCATTCATTTCCCGACTGAAATCGTCTGGATTCCTCAAGGCGAAACAACCCCTCTCAGAAATCTCTATTGGACACTCGATGAAGCGCTGACCGTTCCCGTCTCCGTCGGTCCCCACCGTTTCAGCATGCAGTTCAAGATGGGTGAAGCCGAGCACTACATCCGCCTCATTCGATATGGCAACCTGGCCCACTCGTTCCTTGGGAGCTGGCAAAGCACCTCGGAAGGCCGCGAGATTTTCGACGAAATCGCCTGTTCTCTGCACTGACTTCGGGCACGGGCCTTGCTGTCCTAGCGGACGATCCTTTTTTAAGCGAGGCCCCTTTGTTTCCGTGACTCCAAGGCCTCCCAAAAACCGCACACTGTCGCGAGTTTCGACAGCGAAAGGAAGTCCTATGAAGTTCTCGGCCCTGCTTTTCGTCGGCGCCTCCATGATCCTCTCAGCTCAAGCCCACGCAGCGGAACGGACGCTGATCTCGAACTGCAAAGCCCAAGTCAGCCTGGGTGGACCACAGAGCACCATCCAAATCCAGATTTTCAAAAATGCCGACGGCCGCCTGGTTGGTGAAAGCCGCACCGACAATGGCAGAATTCTAGCCCAAAAAGCCACTGTCGAAACCCATCAAGTTCGCGCCGGCTTGTCGGCCGAAAGCATCGACTCGGAGGAAAATTTGAACCTCGGAGAAACACTCGTCGTTCACGCCATGATGATCGAGTCTTTCGATGAAATGAAGGCTTCCGCAGGCCTTGAGCTCAAGGATGTTCGTGAGGTGACCGCCTATGTCGTCGGACTCGAAGAGCAAGGGAATAATCCGATCGGCATGACCGCCATCGTTGAAGCCCGCAACGGCCAAGGCCAGGCAATGGGCAGCTACCTGGGTGGCTTCGTCGTTGGGAAATGTCAGTAAGGTTCAATTGCTTTGAAACGAAAAAAAGGCGAGGACTCCCCTCGCCTTTTTTTATTCTCGATTCACCGTCTGACTAGCGACCGCTCACACAAGAATTCAAAGAATCGTAAGTCGCTCCAGAAGAGCGGACATCCCCCGTGCGGATCTCGATCGACAAACGCGTGTAGGGCTTCATCCCGTCATTGTCTTTGGCCGCACAAACGGACAGATGCGTGCGCGAAACCAAAGCCTGGGACAACATCGTCGTGCACTCGTTAAGGTCGCGGAAAGAAGCAAACGTTTTCGCCGCTTTCGTCCGAAGACTGAACATCACCAGCGCATAGGGATTGTGACCGTCGTTGTCCCGGCTGCCACAGACGAACAAAACGCCCTCGACTTCACGAGCCTGATTGATCGCCCGTTCGCAGCTCTCGCGGTTTCCAACCGTCCCTGGGATCTTGGTTTCCGAAAAGTCGGAAGGATCGCGCAGAGAAGCGATGAAAGGATTCACTCCGTCATTGTCGCGAGAGATGCAACTGAGTTGATAACGCTGGCCTGGTTGGTTGCCACCACCCGAGCCGTAGCGCAAAGTTTCACGAATCTCGCGAAGCTGCGAACGGATGTTTTCAAGATCGCGGCGGCTGGCTCGAGAAAAATCCACTTCGGAACGAATGTCTTCGAGCAGATTCAGAATCTCGTTTTTCAAAACTCGTTCTTGTGCCTGTAGCGGCAGCGCGAAGGCGAGAGCAAAAACGGCCATCATCAACTGTTTCACGGTGATCCTTTTCCGAGACCTCAAATGGTCATCTCGGGGCAAAGATTCGATGGCACCCTTCACAATGTCAAGAATCGGCCCGGGGCATCCGAAGCCGCATCAAAGAGAGCCCGGTCCACCAGTCATCGGCGCCAGGACAAGAGATGTTTGCAGAAAGAGGTCACCGTTTACTTTGCGAGCTGCGCCTTGATCCAAGAGGTATAATCGAGGACGAAAACGTCATAACCCCGCGTATCGCAATCCGCCATTGAGTGAATGCCCACCGTGCGTAGTCCCGAGGAGGTGCGACGGAAGGTCGCCCCACCCGAGTCGCCCTGACACAAGTTATTCGAGCCCCACAAACGAAGCAGTCGCGAACCATCGGAGAAGCGGCCGGGCTTCATCTCGGCGGTCTGCCCGAAGAAAAAGCTTTCTTGTAGCAAAGTGCGGATCCGAGTCTTCGCACGGTTCGAATAACCGAAGCCCGCCGCAATCAGTTCCAGTCCTTCTGGCAATTCGGACCCCGTGATGGCCGCGGGAACGACATCCGAACCGAACGCAGACGACATTTTCAGAACCGCCAGATCCGCTTTGACATAGCTGTTCTCCATCCCGTAGCCGGGATGGATCTCGTAACTTTTAACTGCCGACGCTCTTTTTTTGTTCGAGCCTTTATAGACGACGATCTGACTCGTCCGCGGCTTCTTGTCGACGCAATGGCCTGCGGTCAAAACATGGGTTTTCGAGATCGCCACGCCGGAACAAGTTCCCCCCTGCACAGAGACGAACATCATCGCCTTCGAGACGTCCGAGTTCGCAGGAACGGGTTTCCCGTCCAGAATCAAGGCCCCAAGCTCTTGCGCCTGAACGCCCAGAGCAAAAAGTGAAATCGATGCGCCAATCAACCATTTCGAACAAAGATGTGTCTTCATATGCTCGTTTTCGGGGCATCGCGGACGCTTCGACAGTCTGGTTTGAGCTTTTAGGACTTCGGACGGTCCAGGCAGAAAATTCCGCTTCCCTCGACCTCACGGCCATGACACGAATAAAGAAGCTCTCGGGAGCAAGAGGGAGAAAAACACATGATTGCAATCGTCGCTGGAGCCACGGGACTCGTCGGAGAAATCCTCACAAGAAAACTCCTCGAGACCGCGGAGGTCCAGAGAGTCATCATCGTTGCGCGAAAAGAATTGAATCTGTCGAACCCCAAACTGTCGACCGTTCTCGTTCCCGATTTCAAAAACCTGGCGGCCCACTCCAATGAACTCAAGGGAACGCATTATTTCTGCGCCCTGGGCACAACGATCAAAACCGCAGGCAGTCAGGAAAAATTCCGCGAGGTCGACTTCGATGCCGTTCTCGCCTTCGGTCAACTGGCGTCCCAGCATCAAGCCACTTGCTTGTCCGTGGTCTCGGCCATGGGAGCAAATGCGAACTCATTCTTTTTCTATAACCGGGTCAAAGGCGAAGCGGAAAAAGCCCTGCAAGCGCTCCCCCTGAAGAGTCTCCGTCTGTACCGACCCGGTCTGCTGCTGGGCTCGCGCCGCGAGCATCGCTCCGGAGAGAAGGCGGCGACCCATGTCGCTTCTGTTTTGAAAGTGGTCCTTCCGAACCGCTGGTTCAAGGGCCTCGCCACCGAGGCGTCGGACTTGGCGCAACGAATGATTGATGATTCAACATCGCCCTCTCCGGGTCTTGGGATTCTCTCGGCGAGAGAGATCTGATCAGCCGACCTCAGCAGGGAATCAGCGTCTCTTCAAGATCGGACGGAGGAGGCTCGCTCCAGAGGGAAAGGGCATATCCACCCCCACCGCTTCCCGTCGGCTTGACCGCCACAGCGCCCGCCTGTTTTAGCCGTTCCAGATGTTGTTGGACCGCGCCTTCCGAAAGCCCCCAGTCCTCGAAACAGGAACCGGCATTTTGAATGGAGGAAATCAACAGCGACAAGCCATCCCTTTCATCCATCGACAGAGCCCGTTCACAATCTTGAGCCGCCTGACTCATGCGTGCATCAAGCTCGCGGCCTTTTTCAGGATTCTCTTCGATCAAGCGCTTCACTTTGTTGACGGCATCCGAGGTGATCCCTCGCTGACCGGTGTAGGAAATGAACCATCGCGGATTCCATTTAGGGACGACGGCAAACTGCCGCCCCTCCCGTTCAAAATGCAAACCTTCGCCGCTGATCGCAACCGCGATATCCACGCCCGAGCTTTCACCATGGAACAGATTTTCGAGCGTTCGTGCGAACTCGGCCAGTTCCGGCGATTTCAGGTGACCCAGGTGATGAAACCAACGGGTCATGGCGACACAAAAGGCCGCCGAGGCTCCAAGGCCCGCGCCGATGGGAATCCTCGACTCAATTTGCAAGCGACCCTTCAAGAGACTCCGAGGAATTCTGATCAGATCACAGGCTCGCTCAAGCACGGCCCAGAACAAAGGCTCCAGCTCGGACCCATTGCTCCCGCGAAATTGAACCGCCAAGGGGCCTTCGCCGTCTTCATGGGAAATCTTCATCGAACGGGACTTCAACGGAAAAACCAGGGCCGGACTGCCGCGCAAGACGGCGTGTTCTCCGGCCAGAATCCATTTCCCGAAAGACTCCGTGTGAAAGGACATTTACTTAAGACCTCGCCACGAGGTGAAGGTCATGTGCTTTTTGCGGAAGTGCTCGATCATTTTGTCAGCCAGTTCCCGCTGATCCGCTCGGAACAGCAAATGCACATTCGGTCCCGCATCCATCGTGACCAAAGGTCCATCGCCTTTGTGATTCCAAATGTGCTGACAGGCATCCGTCACATCCGAAGACTCTTTCGTCCGGTATTTGAAAGGCACGGCACTGGTTTCAAACAGTTCGTGCATATCGATAAACTCGTCCCGGCACAGACGATAGCTTTCGGACCAGTTGCGTTCTTTCAAAGCACTCGTCAGATCCCGGAGGCGTTGATGAGCCCGATCCACACGGCCTTCGAATCGAGGGCTGCTCGTCACTCGCACGTGAGCATCGCTGGACGAGACTTCTTTGACGCCCGCACTGATCACGACCGCCGCATGCAAAAGATCCGGATAGCCAAGATCCACAGCCTCGGCTCCTTCGTTTTCCCAAAGAGCCCAAGGCGCAAAGAAAGAACGACAGGACGAGCCCGAGCCCTTACGGGACAGAACGGACAATTCTTCGGGCGAAGTTCTGACGCCGGTTTTTTGCTCGCGCAGATGAGCCGCCGCCTGAGTCAGGGCCGCAAAGCTCGAGGCCGAGCTGGCCAGTCCGCAGTCCGAAGGAAAGTTGTTCGCAGACTCAATTCGGTAATGGCCCGAGAGTCCCCAAGCCTGCTTGAGCCGTTCAAAATGACCCAAGAATTTGCTTCGTCCTTTTTCCGACAACTCCGGAGCCGCAAAGCCCTTCAGCTCCAGGGGCGCCCACTGATCTTGGTCGCCGTCGATCTCGTGCAGATGAACTTCCGTCACCAGATGAGGCAAGGTGTAGGACAGAGACGCATTGGTCGGTTTGTTCCCGGTCCCTTCGATTTTTCCCATGTACTTGATGAGCGCGATATTGGACGGAGCCTGACCTTTGATCATCACAAACTTGCTCCCGGCAATTCCGACCCTTTCAAAGGAACCGGTGATTCCACCTTTAGCTCCAGACCGCGAGTCGAAGCTTCGCGGACATTCACGATTTCAAATTCGTGCTCCTGAGCCCAGATCTCGAAAAACCGACGGACATTTTTTTCGATGAGGACAAAGATCACGTCAGCCCCCATGGCTCCGCAGCCCTTCGCTCCCCTCACCCCATTCAACCAGAACAGGTTGTGCAGAATATCGAGGGTGCTTTCGGCGACCTTGCCCTGTTTTGCCAAGGCTTTCCCATAGGCAGTGATGGATTCGCCGAAAAGATCGGCGTTCGAGGTCGCCCAGGCTTCTTTGATTTTTTCCATGAGCGGCGCCAAGGCCGAAAAATCGGTTTCCGTCAGATTCTTGAGGTGTTCATGGGTCGCGACCTTCACTCTGGTTTTCATCAGAAAACCGTCGTAATTTTCAAAGGGCCAGGCCTTCTGAGTGATCATGCCCGCGTTTTTTTCGAAGAAGGTGAATCCACCTTTGAGCTGTCCGATCATATCCGCACCCGATGGTGCGCGTCCCTGTCCGTTCCAGGCGTCTTTGCGATACTCATCCAAAAGCACTTTGGTATCGAGTTCCGCCTCGGCCTCGAGATTCGAAGCCTGCTTCCAGGAATACAGGGCAAAGACGGACAGATACTGGGCGGTCGAAGCCCCCCAGCCTCCGGCCCCTTGATGCGGATCCTGGAATTCAAGTTTCAGATTGGAAAAGAAATCCTGATGCCGAGTCATGAATTTCGAAGCCGGCGATCCCTCAGGAATCCCCGTCGCCTCGCCGTGGCCTTCACTCACACGAAGCTCGAAGCGAGGCTCCGTCATCGACAAAAGGGTCAAGCCTCCATCAAGAGCGAGGTATTCACCTGCGAGAAAAGCTTTGCCTGGAACGGAAAATACAAGTGCCACGAAGAGCCTCCGTTAGAGCGGAGGACGGGACGCTCGCAACTCCTTGAGCACCTCGACCGCATTGCTGAGCGAGATGCGCTTGCGGATGGCAAGGATCTCCTCCAGTTTCTTGACCATACCGGGAAGTTCCTTTTCCTCGGCGCCCGCGCCGAGCGCGAGATTTTTGATGTGCAATTTCATATGGCCTTCGATGATTCCCACCGTGGTGAGAGCCCGAAGTGCACCCAGATTCTGAACCAATCCAACCGAGGCGAGGATGCGCGAAAGCTCGTTCGCGGATTTCGCACCAAGGATGTTCATCGCGGTTTTCGCCGTCGGATGAAGGGCTGTCACACCACCCACGGTTCCCACAACCAAAGGCGCCTCAAGAACGCCCGTCAGCGTTCCGTCTTGATAAGTCCATTTAGTGATCGAACGGTACTGACCATCGCGGGAAGCATAGGCGTGAACACCCGCTTCGACGGCGCGCCAGTCATTGCCGGTCGCAATCAAGATCGGATCGATCCCGTTCAAGACGCCTTTGTTGTTGGTCGCGGCCCGATAGGGATCGAGCTGCGCGAACAAAGAGGCCTCTTCGATCTTGCGACCGAGTTCTTCGTCGATTTTCATTTTCACGGTGGCCCGAGTGACCTTGGTGTCCACCAAGTTCGAAAGGATGCACATCGTGACTTTTTCGCCGGTGAAGCTTTCGATCGGATCTTTCAGGAATTCACAAACCTGATTGATGATGTTCGCCCCCATGGCGTCGCAGGGATTCATGTGAACGTGGATCACGGCCATGCTGATGCCATCGGGACGAGGCAAGTGCCGGACCTTGATGTCAGAAACACCACCGCCACGACGGACGAGTCCAAAGGCCACCTCACGGTTCGCCAGATCGATCAGATAGTTTTTTTGTTCGAGGATGGCTTTTTCAAAGGCCGCAAAATCGCGGACCTTCGCCAGCTGGATCTGTCCGATGATGTCGGTGCCGATCACTTCGGTCGTGATCTCGCCGTTTTCCCGGATCCACTTGGCTGTTTTGCTGGCGGCGGCCACGATCGAGGTTTCCTCGACGGCCATGGGAATCACGACGTCTTTGCCATCGATCCGAAAGTTGGTGGCAACACCCATAGGAAGCTGGAACCAGCCAATGACGTTTTCGATGAATTTCTCACCGAGAGCCATGTCGCGCAGTCCGCCCTTTTCCAGGTAGGCGGATTCTTCCGGCGTCAAAACTCCGACCTCTTGCAGAGCCTTTAAGCGCTGCAAACGATCCAGTTTCGAAAAACCTTTGAAGATCTCCGTCAGTGTTTTCGCCATGTCCACTTCTCCCGGAGTTCCGACGGGGTTTTGGATCCCGTGCAGAACAAAGCGACTTTCAATTCATACTCGATGCGATCCGCGAAGGCGGCCAAAGCAGCCATCGGCTCTGGCAGCATCACCGCCTGCAACCACGGCTGGGCCAAACCCACCATCTCTGCACCGAGCGACATCAATTTTGCCACGTCGAGGCCGTTTCTCACACCCCCCGACGCCCAGAGTTGATACCTCAGGGGAAGCTCTTTGGCATTCATCATCGATTGGACTGTAGAAACACCCCAATCGGCAAAGACGGAACCGGACTGCGAGCGCCAATCGGATTCATTGATTCTTAGAGTTTCGACTCGACCCCAATGGGTCCCACCACGTCCACTGACGTCCACCGCGTAAATCCCGGTGTTCTGTAGGCGTTCTAGAGTCGGTCGCGAAAAGCCCGAGCCGGTCTCTTTCACGATCACCGGAACGGGACAAGCCTTCACCAGAGCTTCAAGAGCCCGGAGTCCCCCTCGGAAATGGGGTGTTCCTTCCAGTTGAAGAACCTCTTGCAAGGGATTGAGATGAATGAAAATTCCAGAGGCCTGGAGATTCTCGATGAGTCGCAGCACCGGTTCCGGCCCCGCCTCGATCAACTGGGCGATACCCAAATTCCCGATCAAGACGGCACGAGGAGCCTCCGAGCGGATTTTTTTCCACTCTTGGGCGGCCATCCCGTTCAGGAGTTCTTTGCGCTGGGAGCCGACACCCATCACAAGGCCGCGTTCCTGGGCAAAGACCGCCAGACGACGATTCATTTCCTCACCATGCTCGTGACCAGCGGTCATCGAACTGATGAAAAACGGAACGGACAAAGTGTGTTGCTGAAATTTGGTTCTGAGGTCGAGATCGGAAAAATCGAGATCGGGAAGGGCTTCATGCAGAAGCTCGATCGATTCAAGGCCGGCAGAGAGTTCCGACTGAGCCTTGGAATCAAGCGCGATCCGAATGTGATCGCGCTTTCTTTGTTCAAATTGGGGATCTTGCTCCGCCATTCCTTGCCTCCACATTCGGAGTGGCTCTTTTCAGAGCCGCTCCCGGACGAGCTTAGGACAAAGCGTGCTTGCAAAGAGCGGTGAAAGCCGCAGCGTCGTTGATCGCGAGATCAGAGAGGACTTTGCGGTTGATTTCGATACCAGCTTTGGCCAGTCCACCCATGAGGCGGCTGTAAGTGGTTCCGTTCAAGCGAGCAGCAGCGTTGATACGTTGAGTCCACAGAGCGCGGAACTCGCGTTTCTTCACTTTGCGATCGCGGTACTCGTAAGCGAGTGCGCGGTCCATTTTCTCGACGGCGTGGATGTACGCGCGAGAACCCGCAGAGTAGAAACCCTTTGTGCGTTTAAGAACTTTTTTGTGACGAGCGCGATTGGTTTTACCAGATTTTACACGTGCCATGACAAACCTCCCTTAGAACAACAGCGTCCGGCTGGTTTGATACATGTTCGCATCGTCAACATAGGCTCCCTGCCCAAGGTGACGCTTGCGTTTCGAGCTCATGTGACCGTTCAAGTGGCGCATGCCAACCTGTTTACGCTTCACTTTGCCACTTTTAGTGACTCTCATGCGTTTCTTCGCACCAGAGTGAGTGCGTTGCTTCATAGTGTTTCCTTCTCCGAGAGGGCGAAAATCCGGAAGGGATTCTTCTTTTGGGGCCGATCTCAGTCGTTTGAAGACGGACAGGAATATGCTCCCCAGGACGGAAATGCAAGGGTTTTAAGGGACTTGGAGGATTTTCCGTGGTTTCACGCGGGATTCCGCGCCTTGCCAAATCCTGAAAGTTTTCGGAGAGTTAGGCAATGAAAACTCTTTCTTTGACCTTGCTCCTGCTGATGGGAATGGCCGCCTCTGGGTGCGCCAGTCGCGAAAAATACCCGCTCCAAAAGGCCGACTCCTCGGAAGTCGAACCCGGGCCCTATGGAAATCCGGTCATCACCAGCGGGAACCCCTCGATCGATGCCGCCATCGCCCTGCCTTTTGCGGTGGTTGCGGCCGTGCAAGAATCGAAAGCCTTTCCGGACAACACCATTGGCGGCTCCTGCCATAATGAGGATGCCGGTCCCGCCTCGTCTCCGGACTGCAGCGGTCTTTTCGTTCAGATCAAAGAAGGCACTCGCTCGATCAAGACTCTGCCGATCACGCGCGGTCTGTTTTCGGCGTCCGATCTCAGACGGGGCTCTTACCGCGTGATTTTGTTTCAGCAACCGACTCAGCCTCTGGCCGAAAAAACCGTATCGACAGGCCAAAGCATCGACTTCACCCTCCGAAAGAACCTTCAAAAATGAACCCAACAAAAAAGACCTTCTATCTGATCCGCCATGGCCAGACGGACTGGAATCTGCAAAAGAGACTGCAGGGTTCCCACGATATCCCCTTGAATGAAACCGGTCGCGAGCAAGCCCGCGTGCTGCAGCCGTTCTTCGATAACCACAAGATCGACCTCCTCTGTGCAAGCCCTCTGGGTCGTGCGCAGGAAACCTTGCGACTGATCTTTCCGAACTGGAATGGCAAGGCCATGGTCATCGAAGAGCATCTGCGCGAAGTGAACTTGGGCCCTCTCGAAGGCCGCATGCAGGCCGATGTCGAACAGGAATTCGGCCTGGACACCTGGAAAAAATGGATGGAAGTGCCCGAAGGCTCCGAAGACTTCGCCTATGACGGAGCGGAGACGCCCCGCCAGTCCAACGCCCGACTCAAAAAATGTCTTTTGAAGATCGCCGGCGAACACCCGTTCGAAACGGCCGCCGTTTGCATTCATGGATTCTTGCTTCGTCGGTTCATCCAGGACATCTCTCCGGTGCAACCGTCTCGGGTCATTCCCAACGGGCTGATCATGGAAATCGAATGCGATTTAAAAAATGAAACCTTCGCTTTGAAAGAAATCTTTCAGGTTCTCGAGGAAAAGCGCTACTGATCCCGTTTGAGACAGGACCTTCGACCAAAACTTCGACTTGTGCCGATATCGCGAAACGGCCTTCACCGAAGCCGGATATCTGACTCCGAAAGACTCTTCACAACGAGGAGGTTTTCAATGAGTCAGTTTTCCATCGACCACAGCGAAGCCCAAACCCAGAGTTCCCTTCCTTTCGTGAACCGAAAGAAATTTCTGATCGTCGAGGATGATTTCACCCTTCAGCCTTTTTGGGAGCATGTCATTCAGCGGGTTGCACCGAACGCCCTGATCCGCTGGGCAACGACCGAAGAAGGAGCGGAAAAGCTGATTCGCGATCGCCATCGTTTGAATGACGCTTTCGATGTCGTGATCGCGGACGTCCTGTTGGCCGGAGAAAAAACCGGAGTGGACCTGTGGAAAAGATACGGCAGTCCTGAAACGGTTTTTCTTTTCACCAGCGGCCTGAGCGCTCGTCGATTCAACGGCCTGATGGGACAGGAGGACGCCGACGAAGCGATCCTCATCAGAAAACCCCTGAATCCCATTCAATGCATGGAAAGCCTCAGGGCCGTGCTGGCCTATCACTCCGTCTTTCCAAAAAACGAGTGGTAACTACCGAAGCACTCCCAGATCTTCTTTGCTGAAACCCTTGAGTTCGGATTGTCTGCTCTCGCGGACTTTCCGAGCCCATTCCGGATCCGCCAGCAAAGCCCTGCCGACAGCAACGAGATCGAACTCTCCCCGAGAGAGTCGTTGTTCCAAGGCATCGACCGGTGTCGGAGTCGAACTATCACCACGGAAGGCGCCGATGAATTCTCCGGAAAGACCAACCGAACCGACGGTCACCGTGGCTTTGCCCGTCAGCTTTTTGGCCCAACCAGCAAAGTTCAAATCGGACCCTGCGAATTCGGGTTCCCAGAACCGGCGTTGCGAACAGTGGAAAATATCGACGCCAGCGTCGGCCAGCGGAGCCAGCCACGACTCCATTTCGGCCGGAGTTTTCGCAAGCTTGGCTTCATAAGCCGAAGGCTTCCACTGCGACAATCGCAAGAGGATCACGAAATCCTCGCCGACCGCTGCTCGGACCGCCTTGACGACCTCGATCGCGAACCGGCTGCGTTCGGCCAACGATTGGCCTCCGTAACCATCCGTTCGGTCGTTGGTGACGTCCCAGAAAAATTGATCGATGAGATAGCCGTGGGCTCCATGCAATTCGACGGCATCGAAGCCCAGGTTTTTCGCGTCGAGAGCCGCCTGAGCGAAAGCCTGAATCGTTTGGTGAATGTCTTTTTCGCTCATTGCAACACCATTGTTTTTTCCAAGAGCGTAACGCTCCGAAGGCCCCTCGAACGGCTGAGGAGGCGTCCAACCCGAATGATGATTCGCCATCACACCCTGATGCCACAATTGAGGAGCCATTTTCCCGCCCGACTGATGAACGCTGTCGATCACCGTCTTCCAACCTTTGAGGGCCTCACCGCCATGAAAATGCGGCACGTTCGGATCAGCCGACGAGGACGGACGATTGATGACGGTTCCCTCGGAAAGGATCAGGCCGACCTCGCCCTCCGCACGGCGTTTGTAGTAGGCGGCCACCTCGTCCGTCGGCACTCCGTTCGGAGAAAAGGACCGGGTCATCGGCGCCATCACGAGGCGATTTTTGAGTGGAAGGGATTTAACGGTGAATGGCTGAAAAAGGCTGGAGGAACTCATTTGATGGCACGCTTTCTGAGAATTTTCTCTGCAAAGAGGGTCAGATCACCTTAGCCTATTGTTCGATGTTCGTCAAACATCAATCATCTTGCGAAAAGCGCCCTGCTTGCGCTAAGGTGAGCAAAGATGAGGAACTTGGATCACCCTCGCATGAATCAGATCTCCCTGACCGACGTGCTGACCGCGCTCGGGGATCCTATTCGCCTGGCGATCGTCGAACTCGTTTTCAGACACAAAGGCGAAGTCCCGTGGGGAGATCTCGAGTTCAATGTGAACAAGGCCACGCTCAGCCATCACATGAAAAAACTGCGATTGGCAGGCCTCATTGAGCACCGCAAGGAAGGCACTCGGTGTTTCATTTCCCTTCGACGTGATCTTGAAAAAACCTATCCAGGCCTGCTGTCGGCGATCCTGAAAAGCAAAAGGACCTGCCCTTACGCCCTCGTTGCGAAACGCACGCAGGATTAAACCCGCACTTCACAATGGCTCCACAGTCTCATTTGGCGTCTCAATTCATCAATTCCCTTGGGAATGACTTCACTTCTCGATACCCTGAAGAGGTATGACCCAAGGCTTAAAATGGATTGTAAGCCCTCGTTTCGACGGGTTCTTCTTGATCGCGTCCCCACTGGTCGCCGTGGCTTTTTATGCGATCTACTTGGGAACGGTTTCCGCAACAGGCTGGACTGCAGATTCTGCGGATGAATTCGCCTTTCTTTTGTTCCTGCTCTTCACCGGCCTCTTCGATGCGCCTCATATCTTTCAGACCTTTGCGAGGACCCATCTCGATGAGGCCGAGTATCGCCGACATCGTCTCTTGCATTGGACCTCGCTTGCGGTGACGATCACCGTTTCAATTGCGGCTTACATGCTGGACTGGAGCGATCTTTTTCTGTCTCTGCTTTCTGTCTATGGAGCCTGGCACATCATCAAACAGAACGTCGGATTCGTTCGGATCTATCAAAAGACGAATCGCCATCTGGAACCGCGCCATTCCCGGCTTGAAACTCGGCTTCTGCCCTTGTCTTTGATTTTTTATTATCTGCACGGACACAGTGACTTCGAGGATCTGATCCGCTCGGTCTTTGCCCATGTTCCTTGGTTCAATGCCCTGTCCATCCTGCAGTTGGTTTCGACTCTCACCGTGATCACACTGATGGCGATTGTCTTCTGGAGAAACTTCCAGGTCTTCCGCGAAAAAGGACAGTGGAATTCACCCAAGATGGCGATGATCGCCTCCAGCTTGATTTTGGTCTTCTGGCTGTCACTCTTGAATGCGCCACCGCTGCTCTTGATCGCAATCTCCACCATCGGACACAACATCCAATACCAAGCCTGGATGTGGATCTACAATCAGCGGAGAACCCGTCGAGTGCTGGTTCCAAGCCTGGCTCTGGCGGGCAGCCTCGCCTTGGGAATCATGATGATCATGGGTTCCGACCTGTGGGCCATTCCCTATAACGGCGTCGTTCTGTGGCACTACTTCATTGATGGCCACATCTGGCACTTCGGGGCCGCGCCGGAGCTGGTCGTGATGCTGGAATCGGGTGCTGCGGTCAAAGAACCTTTGGAGGCTCTCGGATGAAAAACTCTAGGGACGGCTCAACGACTGGTATCAACCGATGACCTGTTGACCTCCGACGAATTCAGATCAATCTAAAATAAAAAAAGCCCAGGTTTTCACCCGGGCTTTTCCAATCATCTTCAAAAAGACAAAGTCCTTAGGCTTCTTCTTCGCCTTCGTCCTCTTCCTTCTTCTTCTTCACGGCGGCTTGAGGATTCGCTTTCAGGAAATCCTTAATCTTCACCGCGTCGGGCGCGAGGATGGTGAACATGTTTTTACCTTCCATCTTCGGAGGGCTTTCCACCAAGGCGATGTCTTTGACGAAATCCAAAGCTCGCTTCATCTGCTCCATGCCGAGTTCCTGGTGGGCCATTTCCCGGCCCAAGAAACGCATGTTCACTTTCACCTTGTCGCCTTCGAGCAAGAAACGACGAGCGTTGCGCATCTTGGTCTCGAAGTCGTGACTGTCGGTGCGAGGGCGCATCTGCACCTCTTTCACCGTCACGATGACTTGGTTCTTACGAGCGGCCACGGCCTTTTTCTTGTTCTCGTATTTGTACTTCCCGTAATCCATGATCTTACAGGTCGGAGGCTGCGCCGTTGGCGCGATCTCGATCAAGTCGAGGCCTCTGTCTTCGGCCAAACGAACACCCTCTGGAACGGTCATTACGCCCAGCATTTGTCCGTTTTCATCGATCACACGGATTTGAGGAGCACGGATCTCGCGGTTGACCCGCAAGCCGTCTTTGTCGCCACGTTTGCCGCGGAACCCGGCACCACCTCTAAAATCGTTTCGTCCACCCTGGAAGCTAATAACAGACCTCCTTACGGTCGTTCATTGGGGTTCGACGGTTGCAACCGCCGAGTCTTGATATCGTTTTCAATCCAATTCAATAATGTCTCAACGGACAAATTATTCACTTGCGATCCGTCACGCAATCGAACCGAGACTTCGCCTTTTTCGGCCTCTTTGTCCCCGATCACGACCATGTACGGAATCTTCTGCATCTGCGCTTCGCGAATCTTGAAATTCAGCTTCTCGCTGCGACGATCAAATTCGGCGCGAACGCCTTTGTCCTTTAATTTCCCGAGCAGCTCTTCGCAGAACGGGTTGACCCGGTCAGTGATGTTCAAAACCACGGCCTGAGTCGGCATCAACCACGGAGGCAAGTGCCCCGCCGTGTGCTCGAGGTACACACCGATGAAACGCTCAAGCGATCCCAGGATCGCACGGTGGAGCATGATCGGACGATGGTCTTTGTTGTCCTCGCCCGTATAAGACAGCTCGAAACGCTCGGGCAGATTCGGATCCACCTGCAGAGTTCCCAACTGCCACGGACGATTCAAAGCATCCACGAACATGATATCGAGTTTCGGTCCGTAAAAGGCCCCGTCGCCCGGATTGATCGTGTACGGCAGATTCAAACCCTTCAGCGCGTTTTCCAGAGCGCCTTCAGCCTGGTCCCACAGCTCCTCGGTTCCCACGCGTTTTTCAGGGCGTGTGGACAGATAGATCTTGTAGTTCGTCATGCCCAGCAACGAGTACGCCTTTTGGAGCATCTCCATGAAGCGCTTGATCTCGTTTTGGATCTGATCGACCGTGCAGAACACGTGCGCATCATCCTGACAGAACGTCCGCACACGGGTCAAGCCGTGCATGGCTCCTGACTTTTCGTAGCGGTGCAAGCGACCGAAGTCGGCCATGCGGTAAGGAAGCTCGCGATAGGAGTGTTTCGTCGACCCGAACAGCAGGCAGTGCGAAGGGCAGTTCATCGGCTTCATTCCAAAGCCCTGCTTGTCCACTTCGACGAAGTACATGTTTTCTTCGTAGTTCTGCATGTGACCCGAGGTCTTGAACAGTTCAACGTTGAACAGCTGCGGAGTGATGACCTCGTTGTAGTCGTATTCGCGATACAGTTCGCGCATCAGTCCCTGAAGCTCGTTGTAGATCGTCGCGCCCTTCGCGGTGAAGAACGGAGAACCCGGAGCCCACTCGTGGAACATGAAGAGTTCGAGCTCTTTCCCGAGCTTGCGGTGATCGCGTTTTTTCGCTTCTTCGAGATTGTGAAGATGCTGCTCGAGTTCTTTTTTATCGGTGAAGGCCGTCGCGTACACGCGCTGGAGCATCGGGTTCTTGTCGTCCCCGCGCCAGTAGGCTCCTGCCACACTCAAGAGTTTGAAGGCCTTGATCTGACCTGTGCTCTGGATATGGGGACCGCGACAGAGATCGAACCACTGATCGCCGTTGTGATAGATGCCGAGGGTTTTTTCATCCTTCAGGTCACGAATGAGTTCGACCTTGAATCGCTCGCCCATCTTTTCGAAGGTGCTGATCGCTTTTTCACGATCCCAATCCTCACGACGGATTGGCAGATCCTTGTCGACGATTTCCTGCATCTTCTTTTCGATGGCCGCGAAATGATCTTCGGTCATCGAGAATGGGGAATCGAAGTCATAGTAAAAACCGTTGTCGATCACAGGGCCGATGGTGACCTTCACTTCGGGCCACAGGCTTTGCACGGCTTGCGCCATCACATGGGCCGCCGTGTGACGGACGACATCGTTCGCTTCCGGGCTCTTCATGGTGATGAGCTGGATCTTGTCGTTGTCTTTGAGCGGAGTGCGAAGATCTTTGATTTCGGTTCCGCCGTTCACTTTTACACCGAGGGTGTCTTTGGCCAAACGAGGGCCGATGCTTTGGGCAACTTCCAAAGCACTGGGTTCGTGATCGAACACCTTCGAAGACTGGTCAGGAAGATAAATTGTGACCTGTGACATTATGAAAGAGTGCTCGTCGTCGTGACGGTGCGGAGCGAGGCTGTTTTTGAAGACACAGAGAATGAAAGCATTTGCATCAAAAAGACAATGGGAGGCCCGGAAAGTCAAGATCTGCCTCGCGAAGATGCCCTCACATCGAGGATTCCGCCAAGAGCTGGACCCCGAGCTCCGTCCCCCCGTCCGCCGCCCGTTTTTGCCAGCGGACCTGTGCGTGGTAGCTCCGATTTTGCCCCAGGGAGTCCTTTAACGTGACTTCAAAGAAATCGCTCTCGGAGGGCGGAATCTCACAGGAAAAGCAAAGCCTCGCCCCCTGAGCGCTCGCATCCCTGACCTAACCTTAGAACTTCCGCCCCCGCTGCTGACGCGAGTAATCAGAATCCCTGAGACGGGCCCCGCCCCGGCAGCTCTGGCGCTCGGCCCTTCTCTGACGAAGATCAGTCTCGAGAAGCCAACGGGAGACCCGTGCCGCCCAACCTGGTTCACTCGGCCCCGATAGGAAAATCTGCCGCTCGGTGGGCGCGGGATCTTGAGGGTTCAGATGATCCCCCAGCATGATCCAACGAATCCCCGGGAAACGCCGCTCGGCCTCTTGAATGAAGTGGCGCAAAGCCGGAGTCATCACCGAATAAGAGATCGCGACCGCCTCGGGCTTGGACTTGAGCCAAAGCCCCTGAAAGGCTTCAGGACTATGGCAAAGCAAAAGCCGCCAGCCCCCTAATGCCGCAACAAATGATCGTCGATGCTGAAAGTTTCCCAGTAAAAGGAGTGTTCCCATCCAACCGGACAACATTGCAAAAGGAGTCCCATCTTGGGATCGCATTGGTTGAAGGAGACCTGCGAAGGCTTTCTCAGCTGACCAGGAAGCAGACAGGACGCAAATCAGGGGCCACCAACATCACGATCGGCAGAAAGAACCTATTGCGATTGAAGAGGATTTTTCAGGCCCGCTTTCTGCAATGATTCTTCCACATGAGAAACTTTTGGGCAGTGGTCCTTCTGATTTTTTCCTTCGAGGCGATGGCCGTGGAATCCTCTTTCCATGAACGTCTGGAAGCCTTGCTCACGGAAGACATCGTCTTCACGGGACCGAACTGCTTCAACTCGGCCCTCTGACTGCTCGGAGTTCAGAATCAACGCCGACATCTTCCCGAAGCCGAGATGGATTTCATCCTGAAGACCTCCTGCCGGAAAACCGACCGACCATCGCAAGCAAGCCTTGGCATCCTCCGGTCTCCTCTTGATGGAAAGCCCCTGCACGGCTTTGTCCCTCTGGATGAGAATCTTGTTTTCACCAAAAACGGTCTTTCGAAACGGGCAAAAAACGAGATCCAAAATGCAAAGCAGATGATCGCGATTCACACCGCCGCGGCAAAGAAAGTCTGCCCGACCAGTCCCGCCGAATGCGCGCCTCTGGTGATCGAGTATTACTCTTGCGAACAACTGCCTTCGTTTTCAGTCGAGAATCTGATGACTCTGGCCTAGGGTTCTCGGGAGATGGCCTTTTCTGAAGACTTTCAAAAACGTTTCGAGCGGGAGTTCGACCTTTTGCTCGAGCAAGATCTCTCGGGCCAGGCCTGCGAGACGCGGCAGCAAACTCTGTCTTCACTGATCCTGTCGTGGACCTTGATCAACTATGCCTCGATCACACCGAAAGAAGCGGACTCTGTGGAGCAACTGGTGTCACGACTCTCTTCTCGGACGATTCCGACTTGCCGACCTTGATCCTCTCCAAGTCTCAAAATGAGACGCCCATCCATGGGGCCGAGAAACGTCGCCACTAACAATTTCCGTCATGTTCAAAGTTTTTGACGGGCCTGGAAAGCAATACAATCGCAGCGCCCTCCGCTTGTTCATGGCCCCCTGCTTGCTCAATGGGTTGTGGCCCCAGTCAGAAACCCGGGAGGTTTCCATGTTCAATCACCCCGCATTCCGTTTGATCGTGATGTCGATCGCACTCACTTCCGTCCTCGTGGCCTGCGGCCAAAAGGAAGGCAGTAACAATAAAACGGTCATCAAGAAATCCCTCCTGAATCCAACACCGACTCCTCCAGCGGGCGAAGGGCAAACCACTCCTCCGGCCAGCGATGACATCGGCGCGGCAACCACCGAAGAAAAGAAAGACAAGCTCACGGCCTCGGACTCTTGCCCGAAACCTTTCGACGACTTCTCTCCACAAGATGGCGAACGCCAGGTTTCATTTGCGGACCTTTTGAATCAAGACGCCCTCCAGTTGGGTGCCGACCTCAAAGGGAAAAAAGTGGTCTTCAAGCTGGTGGAATTGAAAGAGTGGGCAAAACGAGTCAACGTCGGCGACAACTCGACGGATGAACTGTCCGCAGGAGCCGCCGAAGCGAACTTGGAAGCCACAATGAATTGCCACACCATTCGGGTGGACCGAAAAGCCGAAGACGCTTTCACCTCGATTTCGACAATGCCAGACGCCTTGGACCTTTCAACCGGGAAAATCCCTGCTTTGCTGACACTCAAGATGACCGCATCGCCCGGAGAGACTTCGATCCAGTCCTTTAAGAAGTCAGCTGACTACGACCTCAAGACCATGGAAGCTCAATCGACAGGACAAGGACAAACAGCTCAAGTCGTCCTGAACAGGATCCGCGAGAATCACCTGATCATCCGACGCCAAGTCGATCGTTTGTCCGGTGATGGGAAATTCAAGATGACCGAGCTTTCCATGGCGACCTATGAAGCCGTTGAGAAAACGGACGCCGCAGCAACGGTTGCTGATGAGGCCGAAGTTCCAGAAACAGACGCTCAAGATTGATTTTCTTCGCGCTTCCCAGGACACTGGGAAGCGATGACCTCGCCTCAATACAATCTGAATTACAAGTACGGTGCGGATCTTCGGGAAATCCCCGAAGACCCGGCCAGCATGCAGGCCTACGTCGATCTTCTCCTGAATGAACTGAAAAAACTCACAGCGGAACAACCTCGCCTTTCGGTCAAGTTTCTGGGCGAAGTCGGCTCCTATGCCCGCATGCTCGGAAAAACCGAAGCCGCCCATCATGCCTTGGAAAAATCCCTGACACTGATCGATCAGCACGACATGGGCCTGCCCCTGTGGGGCGTCCATTCCCTGCGCTATGGCGAAGTCATGCGAGCCAAGAAAGACGAACTGGCCGCCGAGACGGCCTTTCACTCGGTCCTCGAGATGAGCCTCCGCCACCCCGAGATCCGCGAGCTCGAGGACTTTGCTCTGCAACACCTCGGCAAACTCCGTTTCTCACAAAAAAAATTCAAAGAGGCCGAAGACCTCTTCCGCCAGGCCCTCGCCATCCGTAAAAAGAAAGCCATCCCTGAACTCATTCAATCCACGGAACTCGCCCTGCGAGTCCTGTTGATGACAAAAGACCGACAGAAGTAAAACCCTCAGCAGAAACGAACTCTAAATTTAAGGACGGTGCCCCTTCGGCATTGGCCCTGTTTCTGCATTTTCCCAGGGTATGAAGTCGATTCTGTTCGGAATCCTTTGCCTATTGCTTCCCATGACCGGGATGGCCGCCGATGGCGCGCCCAAATTCGTCATTGTCAGCGATATCGACGATACGATCCAGAAGAGCCAGATTCATTGGAAACTGAATCCGATCGCCTTCGCGAAAAACCTGTTCTCGTTCCATGATGCCTTCGTCGGGATGCCCGCGCTCTATAACACCCTCGCCGCCAACGGCATCGATTTCCACTACGTGACCGCCGCTCCAAAGTTCCTGAGTTTCCTGCCTAGAAAGTTCCTGGAAACATCGGGATTCCCAGTGGGCCCTCTGTGGACCAGAGACTCGGTCCGCGATCCCATGGCTGACTACAAAGAAATGAAAGTCATTGAGCTGATGAAAGCCAATCCAGACGCCCTGTTCATCCTGGTCGGCGACAACGGCGAAAAAGACGTCCACGCCTACAAACGAGTCCAAGACCATCCCGAATTCGGAAAACGAGTCGCACTGACCTTCATCCACAAACTCTACGACGACAAAACCGGAAGCCCCCTAGAGCCCGGCCAAAAACCCTATATCTCGACCGCCGAAATCACCTTGGATCTGCGTGAGGCTCAACTGCTGAACGACAGATCCACCGAAGCCATCCTGAAACAAGTCGAAAGAGGCCTACAAAGCTCCTCCGCAAAAATCGAAAACCTGACCATCCCCGAGTACGCCAACTACGACCAAAACTCGATCAAGGCCCTCGCCACCCGAGCCCTCAACGAACCCAACCCCGAAATCCGCCGCCTCATCTTCTCGATCACCACCTCGATGAACGAAAGACTCAACCCCACCGAACGCAATGCCCTCCCAAGATTCCTCGAACAAAAATCATTAAGAATCGGCCACTGCTCAAAAGCCCTGCTATAAAAAAAGCCCATCAAGCAAAGGCTCAAGACCTCTTCCCAAAGACCATCGCCTCACAACTTTTCTTTTCCGCCACTGCGGGGCCTGCGGCTGCCAGGGGCTCTGTGCCTTTTGCGGGATATCCGGGAAGCGTGACGCGTTTTTCACTCTAGGAACGCCGCTAGGCGATCCTAGAGTGAAAATCCCGGTCATAGCTCAAGGACGAGCGGGTCCCGCAAAAGGCACAGAGCGCCCGGAGCGGCCCGAGGCCTCACACAGGCGGAAAAGAAAATTTGCGTTCAAGCAGTGACGAGGAAAAAGCAAAAGGCCCCCAAAAGGGAGCCTTCCGTTTCTCAGAAAGAGAAGAAGTCAGGATTTAGAAGCGACGGAATGCAGGCTGGTCAAGTTGACCTTTGAACCAGCAAGTCGGACGAGCCGCTTCTTTCATGCCTTCGACAGCGAAGCAAGTGTACTTCATCGATTCAGCTTCAGCGTCTTTGCTGTTTTGGCCTTTTGCATGGCCTTTACCAGGGATGACGTTGAGGTCGAAAGGTTTGTTACACAGAGATCCCGCGAAGTAAGTGTCCAAACGGCACTGAGCGCGAGGATGTTGTGTGTTTGTGCGAGTCACAACGGTGGTGTCCGGAGTCTCGAACTGAGGTTGTTTTTCGCGGCCCAGAGCTGCGAGAAGGCTGGCGAGCGAGTGACCACCGGCTGCCGCACGTACACACCATCCTTGTTGATTGGTGTTGGACGGGAATGCGTTTCCACAAGCCTGTTGAACAGACGGTGGAACGTTGCGGATGCGACGGAAGCTTTCGTTTTGACGGAACTCGTTCCCCCAAACGACTTTCGCACAAACGTTGGTTGCCCAGTAGTCGGACTGACCTTCGGTCGATGCCCAGTTGTTATCACCGTAGAACACGTATCCGCCGAAGTGGTGACCCAATTCATGGCAGACAACCAGAGCGAAACCGTCTGGAGTGACTTCTGGACGACGAGCGAGACCACCGTACATTTCGATGTTCCAAGTTTTGCCAGACTGATAGGCAACCGCGTTCACGGTGCTGTCATTCCACAACTTGTGAGCAACGAGTTTAACACCCTTGGCAGCCGCGATTGGCTCCCAGTGCTTCACAACATTATCAACGATTTCGTTGAACTGTTCTTCCGTGATTTGGGACGTGCGCTCGACACGGTCCATTTGGTGCGCGCCATTCGGCGGCATGAACGTCTTCACTTGCGGATTGCCGTAGTTTTCGTAACCAGGGCGTGGACCGCGCAATTGGGCCATGCCGATCGAGCCAGCGAGCAGAATCGTAGATGCAATCAATGCTTTCAACATTAGGTACCCCTCCTTGGCCATGGGCCAAGACAAAAGCCTAGTGAGGAAATGAGATGAATCAAGATAAAAAAAACGATTCTTAAGAAAAATCTGACAAAAAGGGAGAAATCTAAACGCGGCGAATCGCAAAGCAGCGAGCGCACTTTCAATAGATTTCCATCTTTTAAGGCTGTTTTTCGGACCGAAGTTCGCGGCCCCAGAGAACGAAAACAAGTCCAAGCACGATGGCAAAATCGGCTACGTTGAACACGCCCGTGCGCAACCAACCTTGTCCAAGAATCAGAAAGTCAGTCACGCTGTCTTTCCACACCCGATCGATCAGGTTTCCGAACCCACCCGCCCAGATCATGGCAAGACCGAAGGTCGCGCGACGATCCCACGCTTTTCTTTTATAGAGCCAAGTGATGTAGGCCAGAGTCGCGACGACTCCGATTTGAAAGGCCCATTGCCGGGCCCCCGCCGACCAACCGGAGCCGAGACTTAAAAAAGCGCCGCTGTTTTCGACCGTCTCGAGATGAACCCAGTCGCCCAAAAAAGAAAAAGGGCCGGCTTTCAGCATCGGCCCTCTTGCGATCCATTTGGTGAGCTGGTCGATCAAAACCACCAGCCCGATCCAAATGACGACGATTTTCCAGGAGGTCTTTTTCACGTCAGTAGGTCACGTGGTGATTGATCGCCTCTTGGATACGTGGGTCTTTGACAGCGACCAGCGAGAACTTCGAGAAGAAGGTGATCAAACCGATCAGGAACAATCCCGCGAAGAGCGCAAAGACACCGACTTCCCAGAATCCGAAGACCATGTGCCCGTGGAAGAAGTTTGGATAGATCATCCACCAGATGTCCACGTACTGCATGATCAAAACGAGAACCGAGACCGCGATGACGTGACTTTCGTTTCGCTTGAGTCCGCGAGGGAGCAAAGCGATGAAAGGAACAACAAAGCGGAACACGATCAGGGCCATCGAAACGCCCAACCAGCCATGCTGAGCCCGCATGATGTAGTATTCGGTCTCTTCAGGGATGTTTGCGTACCAGATCAAAAGGAACTGGGAGAAAGCAATGTAAGCCCAGAAGATGGTGAAGCCCTTCATGTACTTCACGACGTCGTGAAGATGGTCATGAGTGACATAGCCTTTCACGAAACCTTTTCGCTTCATGTAGATGATGATCAGACTCAGAACCGCGATCGAGCTCTGGAACAGACCCGCGAAAGTGTACACGCCGAAGATCGTCGAGTACCAAGTTGGGAGCAAGCTCATCAACAAGTCCACGCTGAACAAAGAATAGGACAAAGCGAAGAACAGCACGAAGCCGACCGACAGGCCGACGTTCTTAAGGGTGCGCTCGACACGGCCGTCCGTATCCTGATGGATGGAGTTGCCGACGATGAACCACTTGAAGAGGAACCAACCCACCGCAAAGAGAATGATGCGGATCACGAAGCCAGTGATATTCAGGTAGCCCGTTTTTGCAGCCACCATCGGACTGCCGGCGATCACGGCCTCGTCCATCCAGGGGAACAAAGTTTTTCCGGCCGCCACCAGAACCAACCCGCCAATCAGGATGAACGGAATGAAAGAGGTCATTCCTTCGGCGTACCGGCGAACGGTCACCGACCATCCCGAGTTCGCAATGTTATGAATGGCCACGAAAAACAGACCACCCAAGCCCAAGCTGCTGAAATAAAAGAAAGCCGCCAGGTAAGATGTCCATGCGCGCTCTTGGTTTTTCATCAGACCGACCACAAAAGTGATCAATCCGATGGCCAAGAGAGCATACGCGATGGCCTTCAAGCTCGAGGGAGCGACAAATTTTTTGACCTCAAGGTCATGATGAGCGTGATTCGCCATAGTTCTTCCTACTCAGCTTTCTTTTGGAGTTGGCGGATATAGTTCACGAGCTGCCAACGGTCTTTCTGAGGAACGTGGGACGCATAAGGGCCCATGATCCCCTGACCCATCGTGATGACGTGATAGAGATGACCATCCGTATAGGCACGAACCTTTGGTGTCAGCAGTGATGGCGGCTTGAGTGCCATGAATTCAGTCACATGGTTCGCCGGAGCATCGCCTTTCAATCCGTGGCAGACCGCACAGTGCGTGTCGTAAGCCTTCACGCCCGTCCACAAAACCGCTTCGCTGGTGTCACCGGCGAGAGGGTTTTTGTTTTCTTTGGAGGCTTTCTCGATGTCGCTGCCGTATTTATAGGCTTCGAAACCAACGGGAACCGTGTTCTCGGGAGGAACGCGCATTCCAGACTGATGAGGAGAGCTTTCGTCGTACTCCTGGGATTTGATCGCCGGAGACTCCATCATATCCTGGATAAATTCGATATTCGGCTGATTGCCGCCCGAGCATCCGGCCAAAACCGAGACTGCCAAAGCGACGACGCCCATTTGAATGGTCAAAGTCGTCTTCATTAGAACACCGCCACTTTCTTCACCTCAGCGGCCCCGAGGTCTTTGAACATCTGTTCGAGTTTTCCGGCGTCATAACCATGATCGTCGGAAGGAACAAAAATCGCGAATTTATGAGAGCTCAAATCCGGATCGATCATTGGCGGGTCGATCTTCGGCAGGCTGCACATATAACCGAAAGCCGCCAAAGACGTCAGCGCCGCGAACAAAATCGTCAACTCGAAGCAAACCGGAATGAACGCAGGCAAGCTGTTGAAAGGCTTACCACCGACGTTGATTGGCCAGCTGTAAGCGGATGTCCAGATCGTGAACCAGAGACCGACGACCAATCCAACCACTCCCCCACCAAAGGTGAAGTAAGGCAGAATCGAGCGACGGATGCCCACCGCTTCTTCCATTCCGTGAACAGGATAAGGAGTGATCGCATCGAATTTTTTCAAGCCGGCTTCGCGGCAACGAGTCGCCGCAGTCACGGTCAGATGCTCATCGAGGAAAATGGCGGCCAAACCGCCAATCTGTTGCTGTGCCATTAGTGGTGCCCTCCTTGACCTTTCTCACGGCCGACGGGAAGAACCGGCTTCACTTCGGCGATGGAGATCGCCGGGAAAGCACGGAGATAAAGCAGGAACAAAGTCAGGAACATTCCGAACGAACCGAACAGAACCGCGGCATCGAAGAAGCTCCATGCGTAGTTCCCCCAGCTGGCAGGGATGAAATCGCGGTGAAGCGAAGTGATGGTGATCACATAACGTTCGAACCACATTCCGATGTTCACGAAGATCGAAACTACGAACATCACAGGGATGGATCGACGGAAGCGTCGGAACCAGAAAATCTGTGGGAAGATCGTGTTACAGGAAACCATGATCCAATACGACCAACCGTATGGACCGAACGCCCGGTTGATGAACACGAAACGCTCGTAGATGTTGCCGGAGTACCCAGCGATGAAGAACTCGGAGGCGTAGGCGTAACCAACCAGCATCCCCGTGGTCATGATGATCTTGTTCATCACTTCCATGTGGTCGATGGTGATATAGTCCTTGAACGCCGGGAATCCGATTCGAACCAAGGTCATCAAAGTCACGACCATCGCGAAACCAGAGAAGATCGCACCCGCAACGAAGTATGGCGGGAAGATCGTGGTGTGCCAGCCCGGAAGGGTCGCAACCGCGAAGTCGAACGAAACGATGGTGTGAACGGACAGAACGAGCGGAGTCGAAAGACCCGCCAGGATCAGATAGAGCATCTCGTAGTGAGCCCAGTTACGACCCGTTCCACGCCAGCCCAAAGAAAGAGCGCCGTAGATCATCCGACGGACCTTGTTTTTCGCCCGATCTTTGATCGTCGCGAAGTCAGGCACCATCCCGATGTACCAGAACGAAATCGAAACCGTCGCATAAGTGGAAACCGCGAAAACGTCCCACAACAAAGGCGAACGGAAATTCACCCACAGTGGTCCCCGTTGGTTCGGATACGGGAAGAGCCAAAGATCGAGCCAAGGACGACCGGTGTGCAGGAGCGGAAACAGACCCGCGGTCATGACCGCGAAGACCGTCATGGCTTCCGCCGTCCGAGCGACCGAGGTTCTCCACTTCTGCCTGAAGAGGAACAAGACCGCGGAAATCAGGGTTCCCGCGTGACCGATCCCGATCCAGAAGACGAAGGTGATGATCATCGTTCCCCAAGCGTTCGGGTGGTTCACACCCAAAAGCCCCATCCCCTTGGCGATGACGGTCCCGAGAATCACGAGATAGAACAAGAGCAAGGACAACGCCCCGATGAACATGAGAACCCAGCCTTTGCCAGGCAGGGTCTCGACCGGTTCGCAGATATCGTCGGTGATATCTTTCAGATTTTTTTCACCCAGAATGAGTTTGTTTCGCTGGAGGATCATGCGTGTTCACCTTCTCCGTGAGCCTTTTCATGACGGGCATCTTTCCCGTTGTTGCGAATCTTCGTGAGATAACGAACAGCCGGAGCCGCGTTCCACTCTTCGAGGAGCAGATAAGCGCGTTCTTTTTTGAACATCTTCGAGACTTCGGAGTTTGGATCGTTCATATCCCCGAAGACGATTCCGCCAGATGGGCAAGCCGTCTGACAAGCCGTCTTGATCTCGCCGTCTTTCAACGGACGGTTTTCCTGTTTCGCTTGGTTCACACCCGCTTTGATCCGCTGAACGCAGAACGTGCACTTTTCCATGACCCCACGGGTCCGGACGGTGACTTCTGGGTTCAAAGCCATGTTCAACGGCTTTTCGATATCTTTGGTGTAGTTGAACCAGTTGAAGCGACGAACTTTGTACGGGCAGTTGTTCGAGCAGTAACGAGTTCCGACGCAGCGGTTGTAAACCATCGCGTTCAAACCGTCGTCCGTATGGACTGTGGCAAGAACCGGGCAAACCGTTTCGCAAGGAGCGTTGTCACAATGCTGACACAACATTGGTTGGAAAACCGTTTCGGCATTTTCCGGCGTGCCGACATAGTAACGGTCGATCCGCAACCAATGCATCTCGCGGCCCTGCAGAACGTATTTCTTGCCGACGACCGGGATGTTGTTCTCGGATTGGCAGGAAACCACGCAGGCGTTACAGCCTGTGCAAGAGTTCAGATCGATCGCCATTCCCCATTTGTGCCCGTTGTATTGGTGACCGGACCACAAAGACCAGGCGTGATGGCGGTGGATGTTGGCGTCTTTTTTCTTTTGGTACTCTTTCAAAGTCGCTTCGACAACGATCTGACGACCTTCCATCGAGTGGTGACCTTGCGGATTCGCCAGGCTTTCCTTGCGACCCGTTTTCTTGATTTCAACTTTGGCACCGGCGGCAATCGCCTGCCCGTTCACAAAAGACAGGAACGGATACAGATTGCGTCCCACACCATTGGCAATTTTGCCCGCGTGAGTCCGGCCGTAACCGATCGCAACGGTCAGAACCTCATCGTGCAGACCCGGTTGAACGTTCACCGGCAGGTCGATCTTTTTATCGCCGACCGTGATCTCGATGACGTCGTTCGCCTTGAGATTGTGTTTCTTGGCAAAGCCGATCGAAACGCTGGCGTAGTTATCCCAAGTGATCTTGGTGACGGGATCCGGGATCTCGTGCAGCCATGAAGCATTGGTGGCAGAGCCATCCCCCATCGTCACCGTCGGATAAAGAACCAATTCAGTGAAGTCGGACGCTTTGCCCGGCTTGATGGACGAGAAGGAATCCGCACGGAACGAACGTGCCCCGGCGCTATTCGGAGTCCCCACGAAGCCCTTTTGCAGAGCTTCACTCCAGAAGGCTTCGAAGCCCATGCCGCGTCCATATTTAGGAGCGACCTCTTCGCGCCAAACGGTACGAACGTAGTCATAGAAAGTTTCGCTGTTTCTCAGGCGAGCCGGACCGACTTCGGCCAAACGAGCCCAGTTCATCAGAGCAGTTTGGAACGCACGGGTTTCGTACATTGGACGGATTGTCGGCTGTTGGATCATGACGACGCCGGCGACCGGCTCGGCATCTCCCCATGATTCAAGAGCGTGGTTGTCCGGAATGATGTAGTGAGCTTCGCCCGCCGTTTCGTCGACGCGATCAGCGGTCGAAACGACCATTTCAACTTTACGAACGGCTTCCGAGAAACCGTGTTCAGAGGAAAGGACATAACCTGGGTTCACGTTGTGCATGATGAGGGTTTTGACTTTGCCCTCTTTCATGTCCTTGATGAGCGTCAGGAGGTCGGCCCATGAGCCCTTCAGGCCTGGGTTCCCGCCCCGTCCTTCGACGGTCTTGCCGTCGTTTTCCAGAACGGAGTTCAAAAGATTGACCGCGATCTGGAGTTCAGTCGCTTTGGAAGTCAGGGTCGGCAAACCGCCCGCAACAACCAAGGATTGACCGCGTTTGTCCCACAGGTCTTCAGCAATCTGAGTCAGCAACGCAGGCTCGATGCCCAAGCGAGCGGCCGCACCGGCACCCGACTCGATCACGGATTTAACAGAGCCGTTTCCTGCATAAGAAGAACGACCTTTTTTCACCACGATCTCGTGCAAGAGGCCGAGAACGACATCCAATTGCTGCGACGGCTTGATTCGAACACGGATATCCGCATTCGCACCGGTCAGGGAGTAATTGGAATCAAAGACCACCAAACGGGACATGGTTTCCGGTTCTTTACGACCTTCGGAGAACTGTTTCGAGAAGGTCATCGGCATCAGCCAAGCACCCAGGAAATCCGCATCGACGGAAACGATCATTTTCGCTTTGTCGAAACGATAGAATGGGATGCTGTCGTCGCCGTAAGAAGCTTTTTGTCCCTGACGAATTTCTTCGTGCGAGAGAGGTTCGAAAACCACGTGGCGAGCATTGAACGCCTGGCAGAAATCACGAATGACCGCCTGATTGGCGGGTCCCGTGACCGCGCCGGTCAAAACGACGGCTTGGCCTTTTTGCAGTTGTTTGGAAACTTCGCCGTCCATCGCATCCCAAGAGGTGCCGATGGTGTCTTTGTTCGTGCGTTTTTCGTTGAACAAGTTTTTACGAGGACCGCGCAAGCGCTCTGGATCGTAGAGGTTCAGGATCGAGCTTTGACCCTTGATCGAAACACCGCAGTTCAAAGAGTGATCGCCGTGGCCTTCGATCTTGATCGGACGGCCTTCGCGGGTTTTCACCAACAAGGCCATCGCTTCAGAGCCGTCGAAGTGGACCGAGCTGTAGTAGTTCGGAACGCCGAGGACGACTTCTTCGGGCTGTTTGTTATAAGGAACGATTTTTTGAACGGGACGGCGGATGCAGCCCGCGCTCGCCATTGCGAGCGACGCTCCCATGAGTTTCAGGAAGTCACGGCGAGCAACGCCGTCTTCAGCATCCCCTTCGCGCAGCGGAGACGACATGAACTCTTGCTCGGCGAGTTTCATGAACTCGGGATCCTGCTCGTAGTGTTCAAGGCTCAGCCAATAGTTGGTATCCCGCTCAATTTTCGGGCGAAGGGCTTTTTTTGCTTCAAGATCGTGATCGTGATGATCGTGATTTGTGTCCGACATCTTATCCCTCAGTGGTGGCAAGTCGTGCAGTTGAGAGGAGCGTTGTTCTCAGGTTGACGATGGCAGTTGATACACCAGCCCATACTGAGATCGGCATTTTGATAAACCTTTTGCATCGTCTCAACCTGGCCGTGACAGGTCTGACAGTTCACACCACGACGAATGTGCGCGGAGTGATTGAACGTCACATGATCCGGGAGCATGTGAACACGCACCCAAGGAATGGACTCACCCTTCGAGTAGGCCTCGGCCAACTTTTGGATGTGCGGGCTGTCGGTCTTCACCTGCATGTGGCAGTTCATACAAGTCGACAACGCCGGGACGTTCGAATGCTTCGAGCGCTCCACTTGGTTGTGACAGTACTGACACTGAATCCCGTTCGTCGAAACGTGTAGCTTGTGATCGAATGGAATCGGTTGTTCAGGTGAATGACCTTTGTTGTAACCGAATCCAGGTTGCCATTTGCAACCCGTCAAGGACACGCCAAAGGCAAGACAAAGAAATGCGAGCCCCAACGTGGCTCTCACAGATGTTTTCAGAGGCATCATGCGCACCTATGCTGTTGATTTTGGTTTGCCCCCGATTTAAGCCCCTCTTCTGAGAAGCGGCAAGACCTTTTTGCAAACTGACTGAGAAACCGGCACCTTACCTCGAGTGGGCAAAGTGATGAATGAGACCCGTTCTCACTCGCAAGAACGGGTCTTGCCTGAACTTTAGGCAGACTTTCCAGACGCTCTCTCGCGACCTCTCTGAAGAACCACGATGTAGAGCGTGAACAGAAGATGAACTCCGATGAAGGTCGCGACATACTCGACACCACCCGCTCCGAATCCATAGGAATGAAGCCCCGCGCCAAGAACGAAGTTCACCCCGTACCAAGCCATGATCACCAAAGAGAAAGTCACCACTGCCGCAACGATCATCCCGAGATCCTTCATCCAGTTCGTCAAACGCGCGTGAAGAACGGCGAGATAACCAAGCAACGCGATCAGAGCCCAAGTTTCCTTGGGATCCCAGCCCCAGAATCGGCCCCAACTGTAGTCCGCCCAAACGCCACCCAGGATAATTCCCGGCGCCAGGAAGGCCACGCCGATTTGCATGGAGCGATAGATCGCACTGACGATGCTCTTGATCTGCTGTCGGTTCTTGGTTGGGTCCTTTAAATAATAGAACAAACCAATGTCACCCAACACAAAGGCCAGGAAGAAGGCTGCATAAGAGATAGTGATCGTCATCACATGAACGATCAGCCAGTAGTTCGACCGGAGAACGGCCTCAAGAGGCTGCAGCGAGGGATCCAAAACCGCCGGAGCGGAGTCCGCCATCACCAAGCAAGCCCAGGCACCCAACGCCCCCGCCAGCAGAATGAATTTTGTCCGATTCAAGTATTCAAGGATCGCCGCGAACAAGATCGCTCCCCATGCAACCCACACCACGGTTTCATACATATTGGCGACCGGGGGCCGTCCTGCCAAATAAACCCGCAGTCCGAACCCGTAGGTGTGCAGCAAGAATCCAACAATTACAAAAAACCATGAGGCTGGCATCAAGCCCTTGCGACCAAAGGCCCAGGACAACAACAGCAGAATCGACGCCAGCAAATAACTGACATAGGCCAAGCGGAAGGGATGGAAATCCAGATAGTGGATTTCCATGGCGATCCGACTCGACGGAATGATCAACTGCGGATTCTCGGCCTGCTGCAGTTTTTCAAAACTGGCAACCGACTGATTCAAAGCCAAACCAGCTTCGGTGGCATCTGCGTTCGGATCCGCCTGCTTGGCGAGGTAGCTGACAAACTTTTCAGTGACATCCAAAAAGGCCGTTTGCACCGGCCCCTCGGGCAGCTCAGCGACCGACAACCATGTTTCACCCTCTTTCGGTGGGAACACGCGGAGCAGACGCCCCGAGGCCATCTCGCGGAAAACGAACCACTGATTTTCGATTCGTTGAAGAGCCTGGAAATAAGGCGTCAGCTTTTCTTTGCTTTCGCGCTTCACGCGCAAATCCTGCATCAGTTCCGGAAAACGCTCTTTCGCGAAGATTTCGTCGCCCTTGAACCAGCGGCGCGACGAATCGAGCCCCAGCGCATCCAAGATGTCTTTATTACGAACCTCGAACAGCTCACGCTCAGCCCAAGCGGACGGTGCCAGCATCCAAGTCAGAACGACTTCCCAAGCGGCTTTCTTTTCAAAAGTTTTTTTGCCGTAGACGACCTCGAGAGTTTCCTGAGCGAAGGTGCTGTAAGGTTTGACCCGACCGCCATCCTGAACCGGCAGATAACGAAGCCCTTCACCGGGCCCTATGGCGTTCGCGAACGAAGTCAGAAGCAGAACGGACAGCAGAAAAAAAGGTCTCAGCATTTTCACTTTTGATCCTCCGGCGGAATCGGCGGCCAATAAACTTTACGGAGCCAGAACAAAGCCACGACACCCAAACTCATGACAAGAGAGCCTAGATATTTCAGCCATCGCCCTGGATCGTGATTCACGGAAAAGACCGAGGCGATCGGTCGCCCCATCTCGTCGTTTTGAAAACTGGCCTGATAAAAAGTCAGCCCTTGATAAACACCGGGCTCGTTCATCGAAATTTCGATCTGCCCGAGCGTCGGGAATTCGACCATGCTTTTGTATTCCTTGGCACGCTGAGTGCCCTCATAAGGAATCATCTCGAAGTGATCGAGTTTGATCGGAAAGCCAAGATCAATCCGTCGGTTCAGATAGGAAACGAGATAGGCGGTGTTGTCCGTGAAGAGGCGAACCGTGTCGTTCAAAAGCAGCCAGTGAGATTTTCCCTGGAACTGGATTTTCACAGCCGACGTCGTCAGTGGCGTCGGAGCCGGACGTTCCTCGAAATCCCAGCGCTCGCGAGCCTTCGGAAGAAAACGCAGCACGCGGAGCTCAAGCCCCATCCACCCCGTTTTGACCAGCCCCCCCTCTTCGACCATCCCGGAAGCCGCCGGTTCAGGTGCTTCAC
>JAHBUU010000010.1 GCA_019637895.1 Pseudobdellovibrionaceae bacterium
TGATTTTTTCCCATTTGGAAAGGACCGCTTTCATGCCGTCGCAAGAGAGATTGAGCGTCATCGTTCTGGCTGCGGGCAAAGGGACTCGAATGAAGTCCCCGCTGCCGAAAGTTCTTCACCCGGTTGCCGGTCGTCCGATGCTTGAAAGTGTCGTCCGTGCCGCCAAAGGTGCCGGAGCCGAAGAGGTTCGCATCGTCGTCGGTCACGGCTCGCAATTGGTGAAAACGGTCGCCGAAAACTGGGGTGTGACTTGCTGTGAGCAAAAAGAACAGCTCGGAACCGCAGACGCCGTTAAATCGGCGCGCTTGAATGATCTTGAAGGTGATGTCGTCATCATGAATGGTGATCATCCTTTGATCGAGGCCGAAGACATTCGCGCCTTCGTCGCCGAATTTCGCAAACACAAAGCGGATCTCGCCGTGGTGACGTCCGACCTGAAAGAGCCGGGCCAGTTTGGTCGAATCATCCGCCACCAGGGTCAGATGGTCGCCATTGTCGAGGCCAAAGATGCCTCCGCCGATACGCTCAAGATCCGCGAGGTCAATACGGGCATTTATGTGGTGAAGGCCTCGGTCCTCCGAAACGACATCGAGCGTATCCAGAACAAGAACTCCAAAGGTGAATATTATCTCACGGACATCATCGCGATCTCTCTGGCTCATCAGCGCGAGGTCGAGGCGATCAAGGCTTCGCCAAAAGTTGCCGTCGGTGTGAATACCCAGGAGGAACTGGCCCGCGCCACTCGCAAGATTCATTTGCGCAAGATCCGCCGTCTGATGGAAGAGGGCGTGGTGGTGATCGATCCGAAAAGCACTTATGTCGAAGAAGCCGTCAAGATCGGCCCCGGCTCTGTTTTGTACCCGGGCTGTTTCCTGCGCGGCCGGACTCAGATCGGTTCCTTCTCGGTGATCGAATCCAACGTATTCATTTCCGATAGTGAGATCGGGGACAGTGTGCAGATTCGCGCCGGGAGCTATCTCGAAAGTGCCAAGGTCCATTCGAAGTGCTCGGTTGGCCCTTATGCGCGGCTGCGGCCCGAGACCGTCATGCACGAAGAATCGCAAGTTGGAAATTTTGTTGAACTCAAAAAGGTCAGCTTCGGCAAAAAGTCCAAAGCGGGCCATTTGACTTACTTGGGTGACGCCGAGATCGGCGAGAATGTGAATATCGGCTGCGGAACGATCACTTGCAACTACGCCGCCGATCGCAAGAAATACAAAACCAAAATTGGAAACAATGTTTTTGTCGGCAGCGATTCGCAATTCGTGGCCCCTGTGAGCGTCGGCGATCATGCCGTGATCGGGTCCGGTTCGACGATCACGAAAGACGTGCCTGAGCACGCTCTGGCTGTTGCTCGTGCGAAACAGTTCGTCAAAGAGAACTACACTCCCAAGGCCCCTGCTGCCGAAGCCCCTGAGAAAAAAGAGGACTAGTTTATGTGCGGAATTGTTGGATATCTCGGCCCTATGAATCCCAAAGACGTCATCGTCGCGGGTTTGAAAAAACTTGAATATCGCGGTTATGACAGCGCGGGTGTCGCCATTCTTCATCAGGGAAAAACCAAACGCGTCCGCGCCGAGGGGAAACTCAAAGCTCTCGAAGAAAAGCTGCAAGCAGAGCCTTTCGATGGTCATCTGGGAATCGGTCATACACGCTGGGCGACCCATGGTGGTCCGTCCGAACGGAATGCTCACCCTCACCAAGTGCGCGGGATCAGCCTTGTTCATAACGGAATCATTGAAAACTACGCTGACATTCGCGAAGCGCTGCTCGCCCGCGGAGCCGAGATTTCGTCTGACACCGATTCCGAGCTGGTGGCCCACTTGCTGGCTGAAGAAGTCGAAAAAACAGGTTCCTTGCTCAAGTCCGTTCAAAACATCTTGGATCGGATTCACGGGGCCTTTTCCATCGTGGCGATGTGGGATCAGGATCCCGAAACGATGGTGGCCTTCAAAGATGGGCCTCCGCTGGTGGTCGGTCTTGGGGACAATCAAACCTTTGTGGTGAGCGACGTCCAAGCCTGCTTGCAATACACCAAGAAGTTCATCTATCTCGATGACCGCGAAGTGGTGCACGTTCATAAAAACAAAGTCCAAGTGTATTCGGCCAAGGGCGAACCTTTGACGAAAAAAGTCGTCGAAGTCGACTGGAGCGAAGAGGCCGTTGAAAAACAAGGCCACGCCCACTTCATGCTAAAGGAAATCTATGAGCAGCCGCGTTCGGTGGCCGCCGCCATGGAGCCTCATCTCGACATCGACAAATTCAAAGTGCGTCTGAAGCGAGTCGGTTTCAATCAGCCCTTGGAGCGTCTCGAAGGACTGGATATCGAGGCCGACTGGCAGAACACCCAGAAGGTTTTGAAAGGTGTCGAACGCATTTTCATGATCGCTTGTGGAACGTCCAATTACGCAGCGATGGTCGGCAAATACTTGTTGGAAAAAATCGCCAAGGTGCCGGTGGAAACCGACATCGCCAGCGAGTTCCGTTACCGTGATCCCGTTTTGCCTCCGAATACTTTGGTTATGACGATTTCCCAGTCAGGGGAAACGGCAGACACCTTGGCCGCGATCCGTTTGGCGAAAGAAAAAGGGGCTTTGACCCTGAGTCTTTGCAACGTGCGCGGTTCCAGCATCGATCGCGAAGCTCATGGGCATTTGTACATGAACTCCGGTCCTGAAATCGGCGTTGCGAGTACCAAGGCCTTCACCTCGACGCTGACGGTGTTGAACTGTTTCGCCGCTGCTTTCGGACAAATCAAAGGAACGATTTCGCCCGGCGAAGAAAAAACCTATGTTCAAGCCTTGCTGGCCACACCTTCGCAGCTCGAAGGAGTTCTTGCCTATGACAAGTACTTCAGCGAAACCGCTGAGGTTCTGAAAACCTACAAAGGCTTTTTGTACATGGGCCGCGGAGTTAGTTTCCCGATCGCCATGGAAGGGGCGCTCAAGTTGAAAGAGCTCGCCTATCTTCATGCCGAAGGTTACGCCGCAGGCGAAATGAAGCACGGCCCTCTGGCCTTGATCGACGAGCGCATGGCAATCATCATGCTTGTTCCTGAAGATGGCCTTTATGAAAAATCCATGAGCAACCTCGAAGAAGCACGAGCCCGAGGCGGAAAAATCATCGCCCTCGGAACCGGCGAAGACGAAAAACTCCGCCGCGTGAGTGCTGAATACTTGCCGTTGCCGAAAGCACTGTGGACCGTGAATCCCATTCTGTCCGTCGTGCCTCTGCAACTCATGGCCTATCACCTCGCGGACAATCTGGGTTACGACGTCGATCAACCGCGAAACCTCGCAAAGTCAGTCACCGTCGAGTAACCGTTCTCGAATCCAACCCGAGTTTTCCGAGGGGCTTTGGGTGCCAAGGGGCCGGTAGGCCCTGCCCTTTTCGGAGGACCCGCTCGTCCTTGAGCTATGACCGGGATTTTCATTCTGGGATCGCCTGTCGGCGTTCCCAGAATGAAAAACGCGTCACGCTTCCCGGATGTCCTCCGAAAAGGGCAGGGCCTACCGGCCCCTTGGCACCCAAAGCCCCTCGGAAAACCCGGGTTGAAGTTCGCGATCAATTTCTTATTTTTAAAGTTCAAGAATGGCAGAGTTTCCGCGTTCCCCTTCTCTCTTTCTCAAATTCAACGATGACCCTCTTTGATTTGTTTTTTTGGGTTGGGGGGATGGGCCCTCTCTGACTGGAGGGACCTCTGTGGCCACGACGGGAATCCCCACAGTAGAGCCCATGGATGGGCGTGTCCCTCCAGTCAGAGAGGGCCCATCCCCCCAACCCAAAAAAACAAATCAAAGAGGCGCACCGCCACAATCTCAGTCAGCAGGAAGGAAAAATCAGTCAATGATTCGCCAGAGACTGTGAAAGCCTCTGACTCGTTCGACGAATTGGACGGTTTCGCGGCCGCGGGCCATGCCGAGGGGCAGAGTGGCGGCGACTTCGCGATCTTCAAGGAGAGGATAAACCATTTTCAGATGGCGCCATGAGTAGGGGTTCAATCCCTTGCGGAGCGCGAGAGTTTGGGCGCCTCGCAGGTGACCGAGGCCCGAGTTGTAGGCGGCCAGAGCGAGAGCGAGTCTTTCTTGGGGATCGAGGTGGCGAGGCATTCGATTCAGCAAGTAGCGTAGGTAGTACGAACCGCCCCAGATGCTTTGTTGAGGGTCGGTGCGGTCTTCGATGCCGACGGCGCGAGCGGTTTCATGAGTCAGTTGCATCATGCCGCGAACGCCGGTGAAGCTGCGGGCGTCTGGATTCCATTGCGACTCTTGATAGGCGATGGAGGCGACGAGTTTCCAATCCAGGTGGTGCTCTTTTGCGGAACTCAGGAAAGAGCTCTTAAACTCGGGAAATCGCGAACGCAGATTCAGCAGAAACCTTTGGGCGTCATGGCGATCCAATTCCGAAAGATTCGCATGGTGGTGATCCTGGATCCGCATGATTTCGTCATCTCGGCTCGCTCGTTGAAACCAGGCGTGCATCAAGGAGGCCAGATCCGAGCGGTCGTTATTGATGAGCCAGCTCAAGCCCCTCTGCGCGGTCATCGGCTGGTCGATTTTTTCGACCTTCGAGGACAGACGGGCATACAGAGAGCCATCAATGTTTTCAGCAAAGGCGCAGTCCAGAGTTCCTTCGTGCATGTTTTGGAACAGCGGACGAAGTCGGTCTTGGTTTTCAAGTCTCAGCTTGATGTCAGGGACGATCCATCGCAGGCGAGTGTCCACGGCTCCGATATTGTCCTTGGTCAAAAGGGCCACTCGCAGGTCGGCCAGGTCCGAGACATGGCGAACCTTGAGTTTGCGGCGGCAAAAAAGGCTGAGGTGGCTTTCTTCGAAGACCGGGCCTTGCAAGAAGGCCGTTCGACGGCTTTCTTGGGCCCAGAGGCGCCCGGCGGCGACGTCGCCTTCACCTTTGCGAAGGGCTCCAATCAGGGCTTCCAGGCTATCTTTTGGAATGAAGCTGATTTTCAGACCATAGGTGTCCGCGAAGTGGGTGAGCAGTTCCCGCTCCAACCCTTTGCGGGGGCCGGCTCGGCGAGGCTCATCCACCAGGGGATGCTTAAGAGTGAGGACCCGGACTTCACCGCGCTCTTTCACTTTGGAAGCGAGCTCGGCTTCATTCCAGGAGATCCCGTCGCAGCCGTTCATGCTGGTCACAAAGAAAGAAAGGCCCAAGGCGATCCCCAGGCGTCCCAAGCGACGTGACGGGTCTAAAATACTGAAACCCATGAGTCTCGGGGGAGTATCCAAATAAGAGGCAGAGTGCAAGACACAGGGCTTTTTCGTCAGGATCAGGTCAATTTTTCAAGGAGCTCCGGGTCAAGAGCCACCTTTTTCAGAGATCCTTATAGGAAAAACGCATCAAATGATGCATGAATTGCATAACAAAAAGGGGGCCGTGTGAGGGGTGTATCACGGATTTTGGGTTTTTCTTTCTTGTTGGTCGCGATGGCTCAAGCCGCTTGGGGCTGGGGGCAAATCGGACACCGGGCGAGCGGTTATGTCGCCGAGGCCTTCCTGACCCCTCAGTCCAAACAGGCTCTCCAGCAGCTTCTCGGTAAACAGCGTCTCGCGGACATTTCGACTTGGGCCGACACCCTTCGCGGTGACGAGACCCTCAAGCACATCTCTCCTTATCATTATGAAAGCGTGCGTGAAGGCACGGCTTACTTGGACCATCTTCGCCGTCTGTCCCACGATGAAATTGCTCGTGGGGGCGTTTTGCAGGCGATTCTGGTGGCCGAGCGCCAAATGGAAGATCCCAAGGTTCCCATGAAACAGAAAGAGATCGCTTTGCGCTTTCTGGTTCACTTCATCGGCGATCTGCACCAGCCTCTGCATTCTGGTCGTCCCGAAGACAAAGGTGGAAATGCGATCCGCGTGAAGTGGTTCGGTTTCGACGGATCCCTGCACTCGATTTGGGATACCGGCATGATCCTCTCTGGTCATGACGACATTTTCGGTCGTCGCGAAAACAACGTCGATCAATCCCTCGTCTACGCTCGTAAGCTCTTGGAAACCCATCGCGGTCTGATGCAGCCTCGGGCGACTCGTGACAATCCGGAAGCCTGGTTGATGGAGTCCGTGCAGTCCCGCGTTCCGGCTTACAATACGGATTACAAAAACAACCCGATGGCTTATCAGGAACGGAACCTGCCGACGATTGATGGTCGTGTCTATGCGGCGGGCCTGAGAATCGCGGACGTTCTGAACCGGATTTTCGCAAACGTGGCTCCGCCGGATTCACAAACTTTGCTGGTGAAAAACATCGAAGCCTTGATCGGAAAGATCGAAAGCATCATCACACTCGGTCCGCGCAAGCCGGCCGGTCCTTCCCAAGAATACTGGCACTAAGCGGTTCTTCGGAAACGATAAAAAAAGGGACCTCGTGAGGTCCCTTTTTTATTTTAAATCCAGGCTTCGAAAACCCGACGGGCTCTGGCGAGCTGCAGGTCTTTTTTGACGGCCTTTTTATGCCGTTGTTTTTTGAGCGCCAAGAGATCGTCCCCTTCGAGGGGCGGGAACAGACCGAAGTTGATATTGGTGGGTTGAAAGCGTTCGGCCCTGGAGGGGTCGGTGATCGCTTCCAGCAGAGAGCCCAAGGCGGACGCCCGTGGAGGCGCTTCAAACTCCAAACCTTTGAGTCTTCTCTCGAGAAAGCGTGCGACGAGGATTCCGATACAGGTCGATTCGAAATAGCCTTCGACACCCGTGATCTGGCCCGCGAAAAAAAGCCAAGGATCATTCTGGCTCGAAAGATCGCGGTTCAGACGCTTCGGAGAGTTCACATACAGATTGCGATGGATGCTTCCGAGTTTCAGGAATTCGGCGTTTTCGAGTCCAGGGATCATCCGGAAGACCCGGGTTTGCTCGCCATAGGCCATTCGAGTTTGGAAGCCGACGATATTGTAGGCCGTGGCTTCCTTGTTGTCCTGACGAAGCTGGACGACGGCATGGGGTTCGCGGCCCGTGCGGGGATCCTTGAGGCCGACTGGTTTCATGGGACCGAAGCGCGGTGTTTCCGGTCCTCGTTCCACCATCACTTCGATGGGCATGCAGCCTTCGAAAAACTCGGTGGTCTCGAAATGTTTCGGTTCGATTTTTCGAGCGTCGGTGATTTCTTTGATGAAGGTGTCGTATTCGTCCTTGCTCATCGGGCAGTTGAAATAATCGGCGGTGCCTTTGTCGTAGCGATCCTGTTTCCAGGCGATCTCGGTGTTGATCGTGTCGGCATCGATGATCGGGGCGATGGCATCAAAGAAGTACAGGAATTCGTCGCCGAAATGTTTCCGCAGGTCTTCGGCAAGCGACTCATGGGTCAGGGGGCCTGTCGCGATCACTGTGGGACGGGGAACCTGATCCAAAGACAAAACGGGTTCATGGTGAATCTCGATGCGAGGATGAGCTTTGATTCTGGCCGTGATCGACGCCGCGAATTTTTCGCGGTCAACGCCGAGAGCCTGGCCTGCGGGAACGGCGGCGATTTTCGCCTCTTGCAGAATGAAGCTCCCGAGCTTTTCAGCTTCCCATTTGAGCTGGCCGGGGGCCGACGCTTCTCCGAGGCTGCCGAAAGAGTTGGAGCAGACGAGTTCGGCGAAATCTCCGGTTTTATGTGCGGGGGTCATGACATGCTGTCGCATTTCGTAGAGCACAACGCTAAATCCTCGATCCGCCAACTGAAGGGCACACTCGCTGCCCGCGAGACCCGCGCCAACCACGGAAATCTTGGAATTTTGGGTGAATTGCGGGGTTCCTATGATACACCTCGAACGATGGATGACGCGGATTACAAGTCCAAATTCAAACAGGGTTCGGAAGTCCTACAAGCTCTTTTCGAGGATGGCAAGTCACCCTTGTCGGGCCCTTTTTTGCGCTGGAAGCTGTGGGCCCGTTGGAAAGAAGTGGTCGGTGAAACCATCGCCGCGTCGACCGAGCCCGTGAGCTATCACAGGGGCATCTTGTGGCTGTGGGTGCGGAATAGCGCATGGATGCAGCAGATGGTGTTCATGCGCGAGGACATTCGCAACACGATCAATAAAAAAATGGGTGTGAACTTTGTCCACACCCTTCGTTTCACCTTGGATCGTCGGGCCGTCCCCTCTGAAGCGGGCGAGCAGCAGCAGATCAAACACCTGCTCGGGAAGATGGCTCCCGAGTCGGGCGATAAGTCCTAGAACAACCAACCGATTTTGAGCAACGCGAGATAGGGAAGTCCCATTTTGCCGTATTTTTTGCCCTCATCTTGGACGTCCTTGCGGAACCGGTTGTACTCGGGAAGCAGTGTCGCCGCCGTCGGAGCATTGTCGTTGTACTCGACGGTCGAATTCATCGGAGACTGATATCCGATTTCAAAGCCGCCAAAGAATCCGCCGCCCTCCATGCCCCACATCCATCCGACGTGTGGAGTGAGATAGTCCGCTTTGACTTTCGCGGTCCCGGTGACATCGCCGAAGCCGGTGATGCTTTCTGTTTTTGTCGCGGTCACGGTGTGCTGACCTAGCAACATACCGACAAAGAAGCTGCCGCTCCAGGGGTGCCAGCGAAGACCGAGCTCGATGTTTTCAAGTTTGGCATCGACATCGTCGATCTTGTGTTTGAACGAACCTGTCGAGATCTCGGCACTGAACAATCCCGAAGAATGAACGTAGTTCAAGCCGTAGTTGATCGGATGCGGAATTTCGACACCGCCATGAAAACCGAAATAGTGCGAACCTTCGCTAGAGCTCGCAACCGAAGCCGGCATTGGTTTTTCCACCGTCTTCTTTTCCATCTGGCCATTGGCTTCCAAGGCCTCTGGTGGAACGGCGGGGGTGTCTTTGACTTGCACGGCACCTTGAACGTCATTGGTGGGCGCGGTGTTTGGGCGTGGGGGATGTTTTTCGGGGCCAGCCGCCATCAGCGCCAGAGGGGCGGACAACACCAGCAAAGAAACCAACAATGCACGAATCAAGGAAGCCTCCTTATAATGATGAGCTTCCCATTTTAGACAGGAGATCTCAAAAAAGGCAGAGCGGATTTCTTCCTATCCTGGCGCGCCAAACGATCCGGCAAAACCAAAGTCGAGGAGTTCTTTGGCTTTGCCATGTTCGAGGGATCTAAGGGCGGTCTGACTTTTCGATGGAGGTGCGGATCATCGACTTGATCTGTTGTTTGCGAGGCGAAACGCCCAGGAAACTGCGGAGCTGATCGTGCAAAGACGAATCGTTGATGAGGGCTCCGAGTGTCCCGTCGCCACGGTCGATTTTTTCCATGATGCTGTCCAGACGACGAACCGAAGCACGAAGCTCTGCCGATGTCTTGTCGCTCTCGAGGCCCGACGTGAAAGTTCGGGCTTGATCCGAAGCCACTTTCAGATTCCCGCTCGCCAAAGACAGATTCGTCATCGTCTTTAGCAGAAGTCCATCGTGGTTGACGGCTTTCGCCATCGTGTGCAGCTCGTTGATGATGTCGAAGATTTTTTCGGTCTCTTTGCCACGTTCGGAAAAAATCGACAGCAGATCCGAAGCTGGCGCGATCCCAAGAATGTCGCCGTCCTTCATCGGAGGATTTCGTGGATCCGAAGGCAGGATGTAGATGAACTTGTCGCCAAGGGCCCCTTGAGTACGGATTTCAACCAGAGCCCCCTCAGTGATCCGGGGAGAATAGCGGGCATCGATTTTCATGACGACATCGAGCTTGTTCTGTTCGGGCAGGAAGTTGATGCTTTCGATGTTTCCGACGGACAGACCGGACAAGGAGACGACACTCCCGGGGGCCAGTCCTTGCACCTGATCGAAGTGGGCATGCAGTCTAATCTGGCTTGCCAGCAAAGAGCTGTTCCCGCTGATCATAAAGATCGAAGTGAGGATGACCAGAAGTCCCACCGCCATGAAGATTCCGACTTTCAGTTGGGTTTTCGTGGTGGATTCCATGTTAGGCGGCCTCTCCGTTGATGAATTTCGCGATCAAACCTTTTGAGTCTTTTTCGAGCTGTTCCATGGTCCCTTGGGCTTCGATGCGTCCGTTGAGCAGGATTGCAAGCTTGTCGCAAACCGCGAAGGCGGTCGGCATATCGTGAGTCACCAAAATGGAGGTGACGCCTCGGCGTTTCAGGTCGAGGATGTGCTCCTGGATTTTTTTCGTATTGTAAGGATCAAGACCCGCCGTTGGCTCATCGTAGAGAACGACTTCGGGGCTCATCATCATCGCTCGGGCCAGGCCCACGCGTTTTTGCATCCCACCCGATAGGCTGGCAGGGAGCAGGTTCTCGTTACCGCCCAGTCCGAATTCTTCGAGCTGGTGCAGGATTTTGCGACGGATTTCGGTTTCGGAAAGCTGTGTGTGCTCGCGAAGGGGATAGGCCAGGTTCTCAAAGACGGTCATAGAGTCGAATAAAGCTCCGCCTTGAAAGACATAAGCGACTTTCTTGCGGACCTCGACGAGTTCCCGTTCTTTCAGGGCTGTGACCTCGGTTCCATCGATGACGATTTTTCCAGAGTCGGGGCGTTCAAGTCCGATCAGGCTTCGCAGGATCACGGATTTTCCGGCACCGGATCCTCCGATGAGACCCAGGCATTCGCCAGTCTTCACATAAAAGCTGACGCCCTTATGAACCTGCTTTGAACCGAAGGATTTTTTGAAGTCTTCCACTTCGATCATACCCATCGTTCCACCACCCAGAAGAGTTTCGACAGGAAGAAGTCGCCGACCAGAATCAGGATCGAGGCGACAACGACAGCTTTTGTCGTGGCCGAGCCGACCTCTTTTGTTCCGTTTTTCACGTTGAGGCCGTAGTAGCAGGCGGGAATCGAAATGAAGATTGCAAAAAACAAGCTTTTCCCGATTCCAGAAACATAGTCGCTGATCCCGGCGGTCGAAAGAACCTTCAGATAATAGAAGTTAGCGTCGATGTTCAGTTCCGTCGCGCCGATGAGCAAGCCTCCGACGGTCGCAACGAAGTTTGTGACCCCAACCAAAAGAGGCAGTGTCACCAGGCAGGCGAGCACTCTGGGAATGACAATTTTTTTGATCGGAGAGGTTCCGAGTGCCCGGATTGCGTCGATTTGCTGTGTGACGACCATCGATCCGATTTCACTGGCGATCCCGGCCCCCACGCGAGCGGCGAGCATCAAACTGGTAAAGACCGGACCCATCTCGCGAAGGATGGTGGCGGTGACGAGTTTCGGAACGTACATTTTTCCGCCGAATTTTTCCAGTCCCAGGCCGAACTGCAGGGACATGACCATTCCGATGCTGGTGGCGGTGATCAGAATCAGAGGCAAGGACTTCATACCGATGACATAAATTTGTTCGACAACAAGTCGCAGATAGAACCGACCGATGAACAGATCCTTGAGGATCCGTCCGCTCAGAATCCCCATCCCACCTAGGATGTTCAGACTCTCAAAGAGAAAGGCCCCGAGAGGCGCGGCGAACACGCTCATCAAGGCGCCTCGAAGGAATCCAGAAATTTCTGGAAGAAAGAGGTTTCCGCATCGAAGGTCTTTTCGAGACCCGAATAGGTGAGGCTGTAGTTACAATCGTTCTTTTTAAGGGTCAGAAGACTCATTTTGACGGCGACACCGTCGACCTCTCCGCGAGCTGTCACGAGCAAAGCTCTGCGTCCATTGAAGTCGAGGTTTTTTTCCTCTTGGACCTGCAGTTTCGTCAGAACATTCAAGGCTTCGGATTGCAATGACTCCAGGCTGCGATCGGCGGTGGAACTGCATTCAGACAAATAAGAGATCGTATTGCCCGTTTTTTTGCTCATCCAGGCTTGGTCGATGGCCGTGTCATTGAGGTTTTCAAAAGGAGATGCGGGGGCGTTCCATTTGACGCCTTTGGCTTTGGAGGATTTCGCGCTCGGTAAAGAGACGCTCACGCAACCGGAAAGAATTGCGGACAGAATGAGAAGCTTCAGGAGGTTCGTGCAGCACATCATGTTGTTGAAACCTTTCAGTTCATCGACACTCTTCGGAGCTTTTTCCATGGGAGGCGAGTCCTGAATCGATTCGTCCAAGGACTTTGGTCCCGTCCGAGAGTGACTCTGAGTATGAGTGATTTCAGGACGTGAGGGTGTCATGACTTTGTCAGGACCGGCAAAGAACCGATGTCATTTTTTGCCCAAGTGGAACTAATTGACCACGGGACCTGCGAACAGGCTGGCATTCCTCGTGCTATGAAATTTTCCAGAACAAGTTGGTCTTTCAGGAGTGATGGACAAGATGCCAGGATGGCGTTTGCAAATCATACTTATCGCAGTGCTTTTCTCGATGAAGGTCGAGGCGGCCCCTCTTTCCGGTTCGATGAGCTTCCAGGCGGACACCGTGCATGCGGAGTTCGAAGGACGTCCGACTTGGAATTACACGCTCAACCGAAAATCCGACGCCGGAAAAAAATACGTCGAGCTTTTGATCGAGCCTCTGGATAAAAAATCCGTTCAAGCGATGGAAGGTTTTTCTTCGGAGTTCGTGAAGTCCGTTAAAATCCTTCCGCAGGGAACTGATGCCAAGACCTTGGTCCGTTTTGAGCTTGCCCACGATGACGTCGAGTTTTTCGACTATCTGACAGATCAGCCGTCACGATTGATCGTGGACTTCTATGTGACCGAGGCCGCGAAAAAGAAACAGGCCTCTGTGAAGCCCGTGCAGAAGGCGCCGAAAACACAGGCAAAAAAGAAAACCACAGACGTTGCTGAGCAAGAACGGAATCCAGCGGCGGATGCCTTGAGCGTAGCGGCCAATGGGGCGCCGATCGCGCCGTCTTCGGAGGCGAAGGGTGGATTGTTCGACGGTTCAGATCCACAGTTCGAGCGTTTCGGAATCAAGGATTATGAAATCAAAGAAGACGCGATTTTGCGCGCCCGGGACAACGATTATATTCCGTTCCCGATGCTCTTTAGTGGAAACGACGCTCTTGAGCAGGTGAAGCAAGCAAAGCCGATCTACGAGATCGCGCCAAAGTCCGGTGACGAAGAGAACAAGATGGCCCGTTTGCTTTTGACCTTGTTCGAGCGGAAACGTGATTCCGTCTATTTGAAAACTTTGACTTGGTTCAACGAAAAGTATCCGGACTCGCGTTACAATGACCTTTTGGCTTATCTGACCGGTGATGTTCATCTTCGAAAATGGGAAGAAAGCGGCCGTCTTGAGGACTATGAGCGGGCGATTCAGGCTTACCAAGAAGCCGTTCGAAAGTATCCGAAGGCGCCGCCCGCGGAACGCACCTCTTTGATGTTGGGAATTTTGGCGATGGATCGGGGCGACTTGATTGCGTCGATTCGGTCTTTCGATGCTCATCTCGCGAACAAGGATTTCGAAGCCAAGAATCAGTTCTCTAAGGACCTTGCAAAGCTGGGATCTGGAATTGCATACATGAAGTTGTTCCGAACCAACGAAGCTTTGCAGGCCTTCAATGAGCTTGAAAAGAGCACTTCGTATCCCGATCTTAAGGCGGATGCAGCCTATCGAAAAGGGGACGTCTACACAGCTTCAAAGCAGTATGTGAAGGCGATCGAGGAGTATCAGAAAGCCCAGAAGGCCTATCCGGCGGGGCGAGAGTCCCATCCCGGTTCTGTTTTCAATCAGGGTGAAGCGATGTTCTGGACCGGCGATCATCGCAATGCCTTGAATCAGTTCCGTGAGTTCGTCATGAGTTTTCCGAATGATGCCCATGCCCCGTTCGCGATGACCAGACTGGGAGAAATCCTCGATGTTCTGGGCGCGGACTCGACCCGTGTCGTCGGGGCCTTCTTGGAAACCTTTTTCCGTTACGGCGAGAATCCACGCGCGATCATCGCTCGCCTGCGTTTGCTGTCGACGCGGATGAAGAACATGAAGCCCAAGGAATCGGATCTTGCGGTCCAAGAGATCCTGTCTTTGGCCCAAAAATCGGATCTTCCAAACATCGAGCAATTCGCGACGATTTTGGTCGCGGATGGGTACACGAGCCGCGGTGAATATCCGAAAGCGATCGATCTTTTGACAGGCTTTTATCAGAAGAACCCGACGTCTCCAGATCTCGGTCCTTTGAAAAAACGCATCGTTTCGAATATCGCCGAAAAGATGAGTCGTGAAGTCCAAGCCGGTGATTTTATCAAGGCCTTGAAGACTCATCAGCAATATGCCGACAGTTGGCTGAAAAATACCGATCGGCTTGACGTTCAATATTCGCTGGCAAAGTCTTTCGAGCTGGCGGGCGTTCCGGTCGAGTCGCAAAAGCTGTATCAAGGTGTTTTGAACAAGATCCACTCGGCCAAAGGAACCCCCGAGGAAAAAAATCTCAGGCTCCTGAGAGATCTGCCATCCGAAGAAAGTTTGAATCTGCGACTGGCGGAAGTGGCGAACGATCAGAAGAACTATCAAAAAGCTTACGATCATCTGCGGATGATCAAAAATCCGGGAATCATGACGGACGAAGAGCAGGTCGAGCGGGTAGAGCTGGCAGTGCGTCTGCTTGAAAATCGCGGGGATCTGGATTCCGCCGTTCGTTATCTGACCGAGCTTTTGAAAGCATGGCAGGGAAAACCAGAGTTGGTCGCTCATCCTTATGCAGAGTTGGCCCGACTCGAAACAAAAATGGGTCGCAAAAAAGATGCGATCACTTCTTTGCAGAAAATTGACGTTTTGATGAAGGATTCCGGCGGCAAGGTTCCAGAGTCCGTCCATGCGGCAGCTCTTGAAGAGCTGGGGAAACTCCAGTTTGAAACCGGCGATGTTCAGGCCGCGGCTCGGACTTATGAAAATCTTCTGACGGCGTACGAGGATAAACGGCCACTGGCTTCGATCCGTTATCGTTTGGGCCGTATCCAATTCGATCGCGGAGAGATTCAGAAAGCCGCCAACATCTGGAACGAGTTCAAAGGTGAGCGAACCGAGTTTTGGAAAAATCTTGCCCAAGAACAGTTGAAAAACTCGGAATGGCGCGAGGACTACAAGCGCTACATCCAACGTATACCAGCCATGGAAAACAGGGAGTGACCGGAAATGTCCGACTTTGATTTTCTTTCTCAGAAGACGCGCAACCTCAAGATGAAAGAGGCCCTCGAGATCGGTCTTTCGACCGCGTCGTCGCCTTCGAATCTTTTGATTGTCGGTGCGAACGGGACTGGAAAGACGGCCTTTGCACGCTGGATCCATCAGACCGGCCGCTTGGGCAAGCCCATGAAATCCGTTTCGGCCCGCGAGATCCGTGAGCGCCTTCAGAATCTGACGGATGCGATGGTGGAAGCCAAGGACGGAACTCTGATCCTTGAGGATGTCGATCTGTTGCCGGAGTCTGCTCAGTTCGCCTTGGTCGAGGCTCTGGAAAACCGGGGTGGGTATCAGACCCGTTGCCGTTTGATCTGCACCAGCCGTCGTGATCTCCGGGCTCTGGTTCGTGGGGGGCAGTTCCGACAGGATCTTTATTACAAAATCACCGTGATGACCGTCGTGTTACCAAGCCTCGCTGAGCGCCTGGAAGACCTTGAGTCCTTGCTGCAGTTCATGATCGAAGTTCATTCGATCCTTCAGGGAAAACAAGGACTTGTCATGAGTGCCGAGGCGATGAGCTTTCTGCGGTCTTGGGACTGGCCGGGCAATATCCGCGAGATGGAAAATGTCATCGAGCGGGCCGTGACCCTGACCTCTGGAAATGTGATCGAGGGCTCCAGCATTCGGTTCGAATCCACAGAGACGGTCGAGGGTCCTGAATTTGGTCCAGGAATGTCCCTTTCCGAGGTTGAACGACGTCTTATTCTTCAGACGCTGGAGCTGACCTCGCAAAACAGAACTCGCGCTGCCCAGATGCTGGGAATCAGCATCCGCACGCTCAGAAACAAGCTGAACGAATACAAAGAGGAGGGCACTCATGAGTCTCTTCGATAAAACGGCCCAAGCGCTCCAGACATCGCTCAACATGAGGCAGATCAAGCAAACGGTCACCTCGAGCAATATCGCGAACGCCGAAACGCCCGGCTATCACGCGCAGAAAATGGACTTCGAGGAAGCTCTGTCGAGATCCCTCGATATCGATGGTTTGCGTTCGATGAGTGCCAATCATGGCGACCACTTCAGTGTCGGTGGAAAAACTGCTCGCGTCCGTCCCGAGATTTACGACAATCCGGAAGGCGCGGTGAACAACGACGGGAACACGGTCGATCTGGAAAAAGAGATGTCCGCGCTCTCCGAGAACGCGATCATGTACAAAGCGGCTTTGCAACTCATCAACAAAAAGATGGCGGCGCTCAAATACGCGGCCTCCGAAGGTCGGTAAGGAGTAAGTCATGGCTGATTTCATAAGCGGTCTTAGAATCAGTTCGAGCGGGATGGCGGCACAGCGGATGCGCATGAACACCATCTCGAGCAATATCGCGAACATCAATACGACCCAGACTCCCGAGGGTGGTCCTTATCGTCGGAAAGATGTCGTTTTCGAAGCCATGCCGGACGGCAAGAACTTCGGAGAGGTCCTTTCCACGACGGATCCCAAATACGATTTCAGACGGGTCCAGGTGACAGATGTTGTCTCGGATATGAAGGCTCCCATTTTGAAATATGAACCGGATCATCCCGATGCGAATCCAGACGGTTATGTGGCCTATCCCAACATCAATTTGATGGAGGAGATGACCAATATGATCCAAGCCAGCCGGGCTTACGAGGCTAACGTCTCGGCCATGCAGGCTTCGAAAGACATGGCGCTTTCCGCATTGGAAATTGGAAGATAAAATAAAACGAAGAGGGTGATGCCATGGACGGTTTCACGGTCACAAATGCGAATAAGTTCCTGCAGACCGGATCGATGTCGGATGCGAAATCTTTGAAGATTGAGCAACCGTCGATATCCGGTATTTCAGGAAAAAACGATTCCGTCGTCGGAGCTAACTTCGCGGACACTCTCAAGACAGCGATCGACAAGGTCAATGACCTTCAAAAAGCTTCGGATAAAGGCATGCAGGATCTCGCCACGGGACGGACTGACAACGTCGCCGACGTGATGATCGCCGCTGAAAAAGCGGACATCGCTTTGCGTGTCATGGTCCAAGTCCGGAACAAAGTGATCGACGCTTACAATGAAATCATGAAGATGCAGGTTTAACGGGGGGAATTCGTGAATAAAATTATCGGCGGTCTGGTTGTTCAGTTCCGCGAATTTTTTAAGAACTTAGGTCCCACCAAGCGACTGTCCGTTGTTGCTGTGACTTTGATCGCCGTTGCTGCATTGGTGATCATGGTGCTCATGTCTTCGGGTCGTGACTATGCTCCGCTGTTCACGAACGTGCAGCCGGATCAGGTTTCCATGATGGTCGCCAAGCTGAACGAGAAAAACGTTCCGTTTCAGCTTCGTGATTCAGGAAAAACCATCGCGGTTCCAAAGGACCTTCTGTATAGCACGCAGATGACTTTGATGTCCGAGATCGGCGGTCCGAAAATGGGCAGCATCGGTCTGGAGATCTTCGACAAACAAGACTTTGGCGTGAATTCCTATGTTCAGAAAATCAACTATCAGCGTGCCCTTCAGGGTGAGTTGATGAGAGCGATCAACACTTTGACCGCAGTTAAGCAGTCGAAGGTGATTTTGGCCCTTCCGAACAAAAAGACCTTCTTGGAAGAAGGCGGTCAGGCTTCGGCTTCCGTCGTCTTGGAACTTCGTCAAGGCAAAGAGCTGACTGGTGATCAGATCCGTGGGATTCGATTCCTTGTGGCGAACGCCGTCGAGGGTCTCGATTCCGATCGTGTGACGGTTCTGGATGAGCGTGGAAAGATTTTGAGCCGTCAGACCAATGGTGCGACGGCCGGTTCCGATGAGTTCCTCGAACTCAAAGGCAAGATTGAACGTGACCTCGAAGGCCGGATCGAAGCGATCCTGTCCAAAGCTGTCGGTCATGCGAAAGTGGTGGCAAAGGTTGATGCCACCTTGAACCAGCGAGTGATTTCCTCTGTCGAAGAGACCGTCGATCCGGATCGCACCGCGATCCGCAGTCAACAGTCCGAAGAGGAGTCCTTGGATGGGTCGCGCACGAACCCTTCTGGTGTTCCCGGATCGCGGGCAAATATTCCCGGAGCCGAAGACAACGCCGGTCAGGTCGGTTTCAAGCAGGACGTCAAACGTGAGATCAAGACGACGAATTTCGACGTTCCAAAAACTGTTCGTAATATCCGCGAAGGTGCGGGTGGCATTGAGCGCTTGAGTGTCGCGGTTCTCGTTGATGGAGCTCATCAAAACATCACGAATGCTGACGGGAGCATCACCGGCAAATGGTCGCCACGCACAGCTGAAGAACTCAAAAAGTACGAAGATCTGGTTCGTAATGCCATCGGCTTCAAGGCCGATCGCGGCGATTCCGTGAAGATCGAGAACATCCAGTTCCAGCCTGAGGATTTTTCCGAGGCCGAGCGTCTTCTCACCACTCTTGAGCGTCGCAAACTGCTGCACGCCCTGTTCAAGTGGGCTTTGCTGGGCTTCTCGCTGGCCTTGTTCTTCTTCATCGTTGTTCGTCCCTTCATGCAATGGATTACCGATAGCTTCCAGGATTCCGTCGAGGAAATGCTTCCTCGCACGATCGAAGAGCTCGAAGAACTTCAGTCGGTGGACAATACCCTCCCTGGGATGTCGGCGGCTTTGCCGGTCTTGCAGGAGTCGGTGGATCCGGAAAAGGCAGAAGCAGAACTCCTCAAGGACCGCATCATGGGTCTTATGCAGCGTGATGAAGAAAAGGCCTCGAATGCATTCGGCATGTGGCTCGTTAGAAAGGATCCGTAAATGAAGATCTTCAAAGTCGAGAACGTCGAATACGAGGCGCTCAAAGGTTTTGAGAAAGCTGCTATCCTGGTGAACTACCTGGGAAAAGACGCCCTGAAGACCTTCCTGAAAAACATGGAGGACGGGGATATCCGCAAGCTCATCAACATCATGAGCAAGTACCGCGTCGTTCCCGTGCACGTGACGAAGCGCGTGCTCGAAGAGTTTTACGAGATGATCAGTGAAACCGAAGAGTACATCTTTTCGGAGCAGGTCTCCCACAAGGATTCCATCGTGGATGCTCTCGGTGAAGAGCGCGCTCGGGGGATCCTGGGCGGTTTGAACATCACTTCCGGTGCCCGGTCTTTGGAATCCCTCGAGATGGTGGATGCGAAGTCGTTGGCGACCTTCTTGGTGAACGAACATCCACAGACTGTCGCCGTGATTCTGGCGCACTTGGAGCCTGAGAAAAAAGGCGAGGTTCTGAAGCGTCTGCCAGAGTCCTTGCAGGCAGAAGTCGTCCTCCGGATGGCCAATTTGGAACACGTCGATCCAGAGTTGATCGTCGAGATCGACAAGGTTCTCCGGAACCAGTTGTCGAATACGGCAACCATGGATCAAGCGACTCTGGGCGGTGTTCAGCCGGTTGCAGAGATGCTCAACGTCATGGACAAGAATACCGAGACCAGCATCATGTCGCGCCTCGAAGAGAAAGATCCTTTGCTGGCGGAAGAAATCCGCAAGCTGATGTTCGTCTTCGAAGACATCGCAAAAATCGACGATCGCGGGATTCAGGCTCTTCTCAAGGAAATTCCGAACGAGAAGTTGCTCTTGGCTCTCAAGACAGCGAACGACGATATCAAAAACAAAGTCTTCAAGAATATTTCCCAGCGTGCGGCGGAAATGCTGCGCGAGGACCTCGGGAACATGGGACCATCTCGTCTGTCCGACGTCGAGTCGGCGCAGCAGGAGATCGTCAATGCGGCCCGACGTCTCGAAGCCGAAGGAAAGATCTTGATCGCGAGAGGCGGTTCGGAAGATGCCATGGTCTAAATCTTATCTGCCGAAAGAGATCGCGAGCGAGAAGGTGCTGGAGTTCGTTCCCCAGAAGATTGATCTGGGGACTCCGGAAACCGCGAAGCAGTACGTTCAACGGAAACCGGGTTCGGATTTCCGCATGAACGAGCAGGTTCAGATCCATACCGGCGTCGATCAGATTGAAAAGGCTTCCGATGAAGAGCGCAGCGAGCGTCGTGCTCTCGAGATGATGGCCGAGATGCAGGAAAACGCCTATCAAGAGGCCTATCAGTTGGGCCTTGATGACGGTCGTAAAAAGGCTTTCGACGAAAACTCGTTGATGATCGAGAAAAAGATGGGCGAGTTGGACGATCTGTTAAAACGGATCGCCACCATGAAAGAGCAAATCCTGTCGCAGAACGAAACCCACATGGTGAAGCTGCTTTTCCATATGGCCGCAAGAGTGGCGATGAAAGAGCTGTCACAGGACGAAAAGTCCATCGTGGATGTCATTCGCAGCGCGGTTTCTCTGGCGCAAGAAGAAGAGGACGTTCGGATCCAACTGAGCCCCGATCAGATCGACTTTATTGAAACTCTTAAAAAACAAACGGGTCGTGAGATCGAGTTTCTGAAAAAGATCCGCTTTGAGCCGAATCCTGAAATTCAACCCGGCGGCTGTGTTGTCGAGACGAACTACGGTGAGATCGACTCAAGGGTTGAAACTCGCATCGCACAAATTTGGGATTCCATCGTTGATACTCTTCCACGCGTGAAGGATCGGATCACCGGATAATGGCGAATATTGACTTTGCAAAATATGACGAGCTGATTGCCTCCAGTCACTTGTCCCGGGATACGGGAAAAGTCACCGAGGTCACGGGAATGCTGATCAAAGGCACGCTCCCTGGGGCTGCCGTTGGTAGTATTGTTCGGATCCATCCCGCCGGTGTTGAAAAGTCCTATTTGGCTGAAGTTGTCGGTTTCAAGGACAAGCACGTCCTGATGATGCCTTTGACGGAGATGCGTGGGATCGGACTAGGTTCCAAGATCATTTTGACCCGTCAGATTGCGACGGTCAGAGCTTCCGAAGAGCTTTTGGGTCGTGTGGTGGATGGCCTGGGCCGTCCTCTGGATCATGCGGGTGATCTTGAGAATTTCCGCGAAGTGCCTCTTTATAGCGAAGTCAGAAATCCGCTGAAACGTCGTCCGATTCGGGAATCCCTGGATTTGGGCGTGCGGGCGATCAACGGGTGTTTGACTGTCGGTCAGGGACAGCGGGTCGCCATCATGGCGGGTTCCGGTGTCGGTAAGTCGGTTCTTTTGGGGATGATTGCACGTTCGACCACGGCCGATGTGAATGTCATCGCCATGATCGGTGAGCGGGGCCGTGAGGTCCGCGAGTTCATTGAGAATGATCTGGGTCCTGAGGGGATGGCTCGTTCTGTCGTGGTTTGTGTGACCAGCGATCAAAGCGCTCTTTTGCGGATGCGTGGGGCCTATGTCGCCACCGCGCTGGCCGAGTACTATGCGTCTCATGGAAAAAACGTCCTCTTGATGATGGATTCGGTGACTCGGTTTGCGATGGCACAACGAGAAATCGGATTGTCCACAGGCGAGCCGCCGTCTTCGAAGGGTTATACTCCAAGCGTCTTCGGAATGTTGCCGAAGCTTCTGGAGCGTGCCGGATCTTTTGAAGGCGAAGGCAGCATCACGGGTCTTTACACCACTCTCGTCGAAGGTGATGACATGAACGATCCCATTGGGGACTCCGTTCGTTCCATCGTCGATGGTCACATCGTTTTGAGTCGGGCCTTGGCGCAAAAAGGTCACTTCCCTGCGATCGACGTTTTGCAGAGTGCAAGCCGGGTGATGAAAGCGGTTTCAAAGCCCGATCAAGTCAAGCTCGCTCAAAAGCTGCGTGAAACATTGGCGACCTACAAAGATGCCGAGGATCTCATCAATATCGGCGCTTACAAGCCAGGGTCGAATCCCAAAATCGACCGGGCCGTCAAGATCATCGATCAGGTGAACGAGTTCCTGCGCCAGGCGGTCGAAGACCCGACGGACATGGCGACGACTCAGAAATGGATGCAACAGATTCTGGCCGGAAGTTAAGGAGCCTCGAAGATGAAGTTCAAATTTCCTCTTCAGAAAGTGCTCGATCACCGCATCGTCATGCAGAATATCGCGCAAAAAGATTTCCAAGATGCCCAGGCTATTTTGCTGGAACAAGAAGGCGTCTTGCGAAAAATGATCGGCGACCTCAAAGAGGCTCGCGAAGAGGCGGGGGCTTTGGCCCTGAAAACCGCGCCAGATGCGCCTGGCCGGTGGAAACAAATACACGAATTCACCATTTTGCAGGATCGCAGGATCGAAATGCAGAGGGCTAAGGTCCGGGATGCCGAGAAATTGGTCGAGGATAAACGGGATATTTTGCGGCAGAAAGCCATTGATTCTAAAATGATGGAAAGGCTCAAAGAACGTCGCCGTGAGCAATTCATCGAAGAGATGAAGGCCACCGAACAAAAAGACGTCGATGAGCTCAACATCTTGCGCTTTGAATCCAAGGACGGAGAATGAAGAGCAATTACGATCAGTTTTTTAAGAACGCTCGCAAGGCTGCCCAAGGCGGAAAGCCGCAGGCGTCGTCTCCGAAAAAGTTCTCGATGAAAGAACCCTCTTCGTCGCGTTTCCAGATGACGGAAGCTCAGATCGAAGAACGTTTGAAAAGCAAAGCAGGCGTCCCCAAACGTCGTCGCAAGAAATCAACGCCATGGTCGTTGATCATTTTCTCGATGATCGGTCTGGCGATCGCCGGTGCGGGCATGATGCACTCTGAAAAACTCGAATTCATCCTCAAGAATATCGAAATCTCTTTCATGGGTGGAACCGCCATGGCGGAAACTCCGGCCGTCACGAAAGAGGCCGCTCCGGCAGCAGAGGCCGCTCCCGCCGTTGCCAGACAGCCGTCTTCCTCGGATCTTGATCATCTGTCTAAGCTCACTGATCGTCAGAAAGAGTTGGATGCACGGGCCGAGGAATTGGCCCGGCAGGAGATGGAACTTGGGAAGATGAAAGAAGAGCTTGAGCGCCGTCTCAAGGAACTCGAAGGGATGAGAAACCAGATTTCCGAGATCTTGGCCGAGCGTGTGAAGGTCGATGCCGAGAAAGTCGAGACCCTAGTCCAGATGTACTCGAACATGAAGCCTCCACAGGCGGCAAAGATCTTCGAGTCCTTGGACGAGGATTTGGCGGTCGAGCTCTTGAGCCGTATGAAAAAGAAGAGCGCAGCTGATATCATGAACCTGTTGCCTGCGGAAAAGGCTCAAATCTTTTCTGAAAGGTATGCGGGATACAAACGCAAGTAACGAAACCGATTTCCAAGGAAGGAGGACGGTTTGATCGAAAAATTAGCGGTCGGACCCCCGATACAGGGGTTCCCCGGGACGTCTCCGCGCGATGCGCTGAGGGAGTCCGCGAGGGAAGGACGGTCTGACTCTTTCTCGAGAGCACTTGAGGAGAAAATTTCCTTAAGGAACTCGGAACCGCCAAGGGGCAAAGAACCTCCGGCGATGAGGAAAGAGATCGAAGATCGACCTTCAAAGGCGGAAGCTTCAGAGGTGCGGGAAAGACCGGGTGAGAAACGAGCGACGACGGCTCGAGAGAAAGCGATCCAGAAATTCATGGACTCCTTCGAGAGTGAATTCGGGATCCCTGCTACCAAGATGGTAGAGGCGATGGCTCTCCTCAAGCCCCAAGACCTCGATAAAGTTCCGGAAGAAACGGCGTCGATCGTTGTCGAGAATTTGGATTTGTCGGAAGACGACGAAGCCAGAGCTCAGGCGATGTATGCATCGTTGCTCGTCGATTTGCAGCGCATCGATCGGGTGGAGCAGCCTCCTGAGTTCATTGCTCAGAGTCCGGCGGCGACGACCCCCTTTATGCAGGAACGCTTGCAGTCGACACAGATGAAGCGGGATGCGATGAATCGATCCGTCGATCTGCTGAACAAAAACTTTTGGAAGACGGCACCGAGCGAGACGGCTTCTGAGGCCTTGGATCCAATGGCGTCGCAAGCGTTCTCGTCCGAGCGTTGGGCGATGGAAGACGGTGCGGATCTGACCGGAATGTCTTTGGCCGAGGACCTGATGGAGGGACTTCCTCCGGAGGCTGCTCAGAAAGTGGCTGATGCCCTTTCCGCAGCGGAAAAGGCTCCGACTCCCGAGAATATGCAGCGCCTGATGGACGAGATGAAAGCGGTCGCAGAGCAAAGAGAAACAAAGTCTCCTCCGGAGACGATGGCTCTGGGTGCGAAGCTGACCGAGCAGGGCTCTGAGGCGAAGGTTTCCAAGGAAGCTCTCGTGCGAACGGAGGCATCGGCCCCATCCGCTCCATCGATGCCGATGGCGAAGATGGCCTCGGCCGAGAAGTTTGGCCAAGAGAGTGGCAAAGAGGATCGCTCCTCTTCCGACGGAAATTCTTCGAAAGAGGTGGTGAAACCTCTGACCGGACAGTTGGCTCCTCTGAAAATGGAGGATGTCGCAGCGGCGTTGAAAGCCTCAGCTCCTGTTGCGGCCCCTGCGGCTGCAGCGGCGATGAGCATGACTCCGGCGGATAACGAAGCCAACGTTCGTCAGTTGATGAACCAAGCGCAGTATCTGATCAAGAAGGGCGGGGGAGAGGTCAAAGTCGAGATGACACCCGAGGGAATGGGCAAGATCCAGATGAAGGTCTTGCTTCAAGACGGCAAGGTGAACGTCCAGATGTCGACCGAAACCCACGAGGCCAAGAAGGCGATCGAAAGTTCTCTCTCTGAACTGAGATCCAGTCTTGCCGCTCAGAAGCTGTCGGTGGATCATGTAAAGATCGACGTCGTGAACGGTCCGAACACGGATAGTCAGGCGCGGAACGACACGAACATGAATCAGCAGGGACGCGACACCCGTCAGTTCTGGAATCAGTTCCAGGAGCAGTTCGGGAATCGCGGCGCTCGTGAAGGCATGTGGGACGCTCCGAACTTGAAAGGTTATCGGCAGTTCAAGTCGCCGCAGCCATTGGAGCCTTTGGAAACCAAAGTCGCTTCGATGAGTCGCTCGGATGGCAAGGGACGTGGGATCGATCTGGTGGCTTAAACGCAAGGATGCGGAGGAATTGAATGGGAACAATGGGTGTGAAACTGGGCACGAAAGCCTTCGGGGTCAGTCCGGAGAAGCAAACGGGCACGGCCAACCTGCCATCCAATATCAGTGCGACGGATAAGGACAAGATCGGCGGTGAAAACGTCGGTGATGTTCTGAACAAGATCGCGGATTCGAATTGGGTCGATCCGAGCAAAAAAATGCGAACGGCCGGAAACGATAAACTCGATAAAGACGCGTTCTTCCGTCTGATGCTCGCGCAGATGAAAAACCAGGATCCGACGAATCCGCTGAAGCCGCATGAGATGTCGGCACAGCTTGCGAATTTCTCGGCGCTGGAACAGATGCAGAACATGAATACCACTTTGACCGAGATGAAAAATGGTCAAAAGCCGACAGAGCAATTTCAGGCTTTGAACCTCCTCGGAAAGGCGGTTTCCGGAGACTCGGCCCGAGTGGTTCGGATGAAGGGCGACAAGTTCCACGACTTCAATTTCAATCTTCCTAAGAACGGCGATGTCACCTTGAAGGTACGCGATGCCGCCGGAGAGATCGTTCGCACATACGATCTCAAAAATCTGAAAGAAGGTTCAAATAAAATTAGTTGGAACGGTCTCGATGAACGTGGTCTTCCTTCGAGCGCAGGCGAGTATGCCTTCATTGTCGAAGCAAAAGACGCCGCAGGACAGAAGTTGCACGTCAAAACAGACTTCGAGGGAACGATCACCGGAGTGAACTATACGCCGGAAGGACCTGTCCTTTTGATCGGGAACCAGACTGTTCGTTTGTCCGACGTGAAGAAAATTGTAGACCCAAGTCTTATGAAGAACGACCAGATTTCAAAATCTGTTCCTTTGCAGGACTTGAAAAACATGAACGGTGCGCAGCAAACTGAGAATGTACAGACACAAGGCTCTTCGCCTTCAGCAGGAAACACGGATGATCCGGCTCCTGCGGGGGAAGCACTCGGGTCGAATCTTCTCAGTGATGTCGGTCTCTCTCGGGAGATGATGTCGAGGCTGAGCAAAGAGACGGGCCAAGGTGGATGAAGATGGACTTGAAGAAGCTGAACGGACTTGAAAGTCTGCAGCCCCAGCAGCCGGTGCAAAAGACACCGAATCTGGGAAGCGGACCTTCCTTCCGGGACACTCTCCTGCGGGAAGTGACCGGAAACGGTCTCGGAAGCCAGATGCCGAATCCTGCGAAGTCAGGACTGGGCGGGGCGGACGGGGTCAAGTTCTCGAACCACGCGATCGAACGGATGAGGACCCGAGGGATTTCTTTCAATCCCGAAGACCTCAAAAGACTCGAAGGCGCGATCGAGAAAGCCGCGGCGAAAGGGAGCAAAGACTCGCTCATCTTGATGAACGAATCGGCTCTGATCGTCAGCGTGAAAAACAATACGGTCGTGACCGTGATGGATAAAAACGCTCTGAAAGAGAATGTTTTTACCAACATCGACTCGACGATTGTGATGTAAGTTTTAATTTTCGCTGAAGATCCCGACGTGGTCGACAGCGAGGGGTGTTACTAAAATTAAGGGCTGGTCCTCACAAGGGAGCCCTCCAAATGATCCGCCGATTGATTGAAGCGGGTCGATGACATGGAGGTCATATGGGTATTCTTTCGTCTTTGTATACCGGTGTATCCGGTTTGTCCGCACAAGGTGAAGCGCTCGGTGTTGTGGCAGATAACATCGCAAACGCAAACACCACAGGTTTCAAAGCATCACGCGCAGAATTCCAAGACATTATCTCTAAGAACCTGAAAGGGATCTTGGGCGGTAACCAAATCGGTCGTGGTGTGAAGATCGGTGCTGTTAACCCCATCCTCATCCAAGGTAACGTCGATGCGACGGAAAAGGTCACTGACCTTGCGATCTCCGGAGACGGTTACTTCAAAGTGCGCGGAAGCGACGGCGAGTCCTACACTCGTGACGGTTCCTTCCACTTCGATCGTGAAGGATATCTCGTCACCAACGACAACCAGCGCGTTCAAGGTTTCGAGACAGACGAAAAAGGCAATATCATCAACAAGACCGGTGATATCAAATTCCCACGTGCCCTCATCCCAGCCAAAGCGACCACTGAACTGAAAATGGATTTGAACTTGGATTCACGCGTTGAGCCGACCAAGAAATTCGATCCGAAGGATCCATACTCCACGTCGCACTACTCGACCGGTGTTGAAGTTTACGACTCTCAAGGGAACAAGCACTTGGTCACTTATTTCTTCAATAAAACGGCCGATCGTAAGTGGGAATACCGTGGTTTGGTCGATGGCAAAGAAGTCACTGGCGGAGAAGCTGGCGAGTTGTCCCAGGTTTGTAAGGGATCTCTCGAGTTCACCGTTGACGGTAAATTGAACTCTCATAGCCTCGACGAGAGTGATTTCAACTTCACCGGTGGTGCTTTGCAGAACCAAACGATCAAGCTGAACTTCGGTGATGCGATCGCTGACGGTGGCAAAGGAATCGATGGAACTAAACAGTACGGCCGTCAATCTGACCTCATCAGCTGGAACCAAGATGGTGCGGCTGCAGGAACGATCACGGGTCTTTCTTTCAACGACGAAGGGATCCTGACCGCCGTTTACTCGAACGGTCAGTCCGCGGATCTCGCCCAGATCACTCTGGCGAAATTCGAGAACCCGGAAGCGATGTTCAAAGTCGGTAACAACCGATTGAAAGAATCCCGTGATTCCGGTTCTCCGGCCCTTGGCGCCCCAGGCAACAACGGTCGCGGTAAGATCTTTGCGAAGTCTCTCGAGCGTTCGACGGTGGATCTGGCTTCTGAATTCGTGAACCTGATCCAGAACCAACGGAGCTTCCAGGCGAACGCCAAGACCATCACGACGACCGATGAGCTTCTGAACGAAGTCATCCAGTTGAAGAGATAATTTCTAGATAAAATAAAGGCGGCTCTGAAAAGAGCCGCCGAAAGATTCCGAATTTTTTACGCCTCGTTCTTCACTCCATGGGAGCGGGGCGAACCCCTGGGAGCCGCTACTTGATGTGGTAAGGTGTTCCAGATTTTTGTCGATTTCCCGCAGAGTCGTATCCGACGATGCACAGATATTTTCCCTGCTGATCTTTCACCGGAACTGAATTTCTGCCCCAGAAGACGGGTGGGTTTTGATATCCACCTTGAGTGGAGCAGTCACGTTCTTGACTCACGAATTTGTACTGATAACTGATGACGGGATCCGTGGGGTCTGTTCCGCTGATGTTCAATGACTTTCCGTTGCTACTGAGGGCAATCTTTGTGACTGGCGGGGTTTTGTCTAACCGCACACCCAACCCGGAGGCGTCTTTCGGTGTTTGCCATGTCCCATTTTTTTCCTGTCCATAGCTGCAAACGATATAGGCACCCTCGGCTCGGTTCTCTTTTGGAGGGGTGTACCGGAAACTATCCACTTGCGTGTAACCGGACGGGTCCGAGCAATCGGTGGTGGAAGCGGGACCCATCTTGACCCGGTAAGCTTTGAACCTTCTTTCGAAGATCGGGTTTTCCAAATTGATTGGTTCATCAAAGGAGTTCATCGGTGAGGAGAGGATCGGCTTCACCTGATCGGAAGACGGCAAGGGGCAACTGCTTTGAGTCGGATCGATTTCACAGGACTTGGTTGCGCACTGATGCAAGAAGCTGAGATCGAATCCGTATCTAACATCTTTTCCCGGCTGAATTTTGTTTGAGTCGATGGAGCAGGGACCGTTGAATCTGCAAGGCATCCGAGGAGTCTCATCATTGATTCCCGTATTCAGAAGACCCATTAATTCACCGGTCTTTTCGTTGAAGACGCCGGATCCCGAGGAACCACCGACGGCCGGGCAGTCGAAGGCGATCTGCTGTTTCCACAGAAAGGTATCTTCCAAAACATCCCGACGAGGACCAGACTCGCAGTTATTGCCACGCAGGTAGCGTTGGTTCTCGGGCACACCATCCGTCGGAACGGCGATATTTCGAAGAGGACCATTCTCGAATTTTTTGGCGATTTTGAAGGGTTTGATGCCTTTTTTCTTCAGTTCTCCGTAAGTCATATTCAAGCGAAGGACGGCCAGATCTTTATTCAGCATGTTGGCGTACAAGATGCGGTCGACTTTCGCCGGAACGTGCTTATTCTGACTGTCTTGAAAGTGATTGAAGCTGACGTCCGCCGAAAACTCTTCATTAAGTCGGACATAGGGAGCCTTCGTCGCAAGACCGATGCAGTGACCGTTGGTTGCCACCATGGCCGGTGAGTCATCAGACGGTTCACAGCCGCCCGGAGGCTCGATTAAGTTCACGGTGCAGGTCATGGGTGCATTCAGCAAGGCGCCGACTCCCATCCACTGCCGGTTCTCCCCGTTGGCATTTTCCAGCAAAGGGCCCAGCTTGTGATCGAGCGTCGAGACCTCGGAAATGGATTTCAACTGATCTTTCAAAGACGCGAGCGGCGAAGGCTCGCAGGTCATGGGATCGGCCACAGCGAAAGATCCTGAAAGAAGAAACAAAAAGGCGAGAGATCCTGATTTTGTCATGGGTCTCTTATCGGACCGGACAGACTATTTAATGAACGAAAACTTGTTCGACAAAGGTCCGGGTTCTTTGGCGAGCTGGAACTTGGCGAAGCGATCCAGTTCAGCCTCGAGTTTTCGCTTGAGGGCGGGCGTTCTTTTTCGAGGCAGCCAGGTCATCTGCTGAATGAGAACCTTGGCCCGCTCCCGATCCGTTTTCAAATCGATAAGGGCCACGATCTCGTCACCGGCAAGAATGGGCAGGGCGAAGTATCCGAAACGACGCTTTTCCTTAGGGAGGTAAGCTTCAAAGCGATGGTCGTGATCGAACAGCTCAAGCAGCCTTTTCCGCTGAATGACCAGGGGATCAAAGGGTGACAGCAAGTGAAGCAATTCGGAGGGTTCCGGCTCTTTCTGATCCAGAAGCGAAGTTGAAATCCAGTGAGCCTTGCCCTCGAGATCCTGGATTTCGATAGGTCGAATTTCTTGCCGCCGCACTTTCCATTCAAGCCTCTTCAGGATATCGGCCTTCAGCTTTGGTCGTAGATAACAGATTGAATCAAGGCTGACGATCGCCTGCGAGCGCAAGGCTCTGTCGATCAGGTAGTCCAAGCATTCCTTTAGGGATGGAGTCTTGGGGGGATGTTCCCAGTCGAAATGCCGATCCATCAGTTCATATTTCTTCAGCATTCCTTGGCGTTCGCTAACGGTCAGCTTCCCGCAATAGAAAGCGTGCTGCAGGACTTTCTTGGAGGGCTTGCGGCTTTCCCATGGGTGATCTTTTTCCTTGAGCACTTCGTCCTCGATGTCCCGGATTGAAAGAGGCCCTTCTTTGCGGATGCGAGTCAGCATCGCGCGGGTGTCTTTCTGGGGGACCGACCGAAACCAGGCGCGGGGATCTTTCGCGTAGGCTTTCATGCGAGGAAGAAAATACTTGAAGTCCGTTGTCGGCACATAAGCAAGGGCATGAGTCCAATACTCGAAGACGGATTTATCGCGGCTTTGAGCGAGACGAAGATCCATTCGTCGATAAGACGGAATTCGCGTAAAGAGAATATGATGGTGACAGCGTTCGATGACGTTGATGGTGTCGATCTGGACATAGCCCAGATGTTGAATCGCTCGAACCGTGGCGCCGGGCCCTTTCCCGAAGGGCTCGGGATCATTTAAGCCCTGGGCCTGGATGAAAAGATTCTTTGCCTGTTTCCTGGAGAGCTTGAGCTTCAATCAAATCCCGAGATAGCTGCGGCGAACCTCTTCGTTGGAGAGCAGGTCTTCTCCGCGGCCTGACAGAGTGATTGATCCTGTTTCAAGGACATAAGCGCGATGGGACACCTTCAGAGCCATCTGTGCGTTCTGTTCGACGAGGAGAACGGTCATGCCTTCTTTGTTGAGCTTTTTCACGATCTCGAAGATCTGAGCCACGATCAAAGGCGCAAGCCCCAGCGAGGGCTCATCCAAAAGAAGCAGACGTGGACGGGACATCAGGGCTCGGCTGATGGCGAGCATTTGCTGTTCACCACCGCTCAGGGTTCCCGCCATTTGTTTTTCCCGCTCTTTCAGTCGGGGAAACAGGCTATAACAATTCTCGAGATCCCTTTTGATCCCGTCGCGGTCAGAGCGAGTGTAGGCACCCATATCCAAATTCTCACGGACCGACATCGCGGGGAAAACCCCACGGCCTTCCGGAGATTGAGACAGACCTTTTAGGATCCGCTTATAAGAGGGAATCGAGCCGATATTTTCACCGCGCAGGCTGATCAATCCCTTGGAGGCAATCAAGCCTGAAATCGCACGCAGGGTGGTCGTCTTGCCGGCGCCGTTCGCGCCGATCAGGGAAACAATCTCGCCCTCTCGCACATCGAAGCTGATGCCTTTGAGTGCGTGAATCGAGCCATAAGAGGCTTCGAGCTGTTCGACTTTCAGAAGAATTTCGCTCATACGGACTCCTCGACGCCCAAGTAGGCCTCGATGACCTTCTGAGAGGATCGGACATGCTGGGCATTTCCTTCCTCGATTTTTACACCGTGATCAAGAACGATGATGTTCTCGCAAATGCCCATCACGAGCTTCATGTCGTGTTCGATCAGCAGGACGGTCAGATCGAAATCTTTGCGGATCTGAGCGATGGTTTCCATCAATTGATGGGTTTCGCTGTGGTTCATCCCAGCCGCTGGTTCATCGAGCAGGATCAGTTTCGGTTTCGTGGCCAGAGCACGGATGATTTCGAGCTTCCGCTGCTCACCGTAAGGGAGGGAGGACGCGATCTCGTCCGCTTTTCTGTCGAGACCGAAGACTTTCAGCAGAGCGAGTGCCTTTGAGCGCAGTTCGGCTTCTTCATCGAGGAAGCTCTGGGTTTGCAGAATGGCCGACCAAGTTCCTGATTTCACGTGCTGGTTGAAGGCGATCAAAACGTTTTGCAAAACAGACAGTTCGCGGAACAGCCGGATATTCTGAAAAGTCCGTGCGATTCCATTCCGAGAAATTTGATAGGGGCGTAAGCCCACCATGGACTGACCGGCAAAAAGAATATCTCCGGAGGTCGGTCGGTAAACTCCGGTCAGCATATTGAACGCGGTCGTTTTGCCCGCACCATTCGGTCCGATCAGGCCGACCAGTTGGCCTTTTTTGATTTGAAAGGCCAGGCTGTCGACGGCCTTCAAGCCACCGAACTGCATGGTGATCGAGCGAACATCCAAAAGCACGTCGCTCATTTTTTCCTCCAGAAATCACGCAGCTCTTTGCTGCCGAAAATTCCTTGTGGGCGCAAAATCATGACAAGGACCAGAGCCAAGGCATAAATCAACATCCGCAAATCCACTCCGGTAACCTGCTGAACGGTCCGGAGAAGTTCGGGCATGATCGTGATCAAAATGGCGGCCACGATCGATCCCGTAAAGCTGCCCATCCCGCCGAGCACGACCATGATGACCGCATCCACCGAGCGCAGGAAGCCGAAAGAGCTGGGATTGATGTAACGAACGAAGTAGGCGCTGAGAACACCGGCGACGCCGGCAAAGAAGGCCGAGACGACAAAGGCGCGAACTTTCACGGCGGTCGTATTGACCCCCATGGACTCAGCAGCAATTTCGTCCTCGCGCACGCTCAGGAAGCCACGTCCTTGGTTGCTGTGAACCAGGCGCCACAGGAAGAAGAAGCAGAGGATGACCCAGAAAGAACCAAATAAATACTGAGCCATGAAGCGGGAAAGTCCAAAGCCGTCCGGGACGGTGGGGATTCCATGAATTCCCCGAGCACCGCCCAAAAAATCCATGTTCAACAAAGCGACACGGATGATTTCGCCGAAACCAAGAGTGACGATGGCGAGGTAATCGCCCTTGAGTCGCAGGGAGGGCTGTCCGACCAAAAATCCGAACACAGCCGCCAAGGACCCGCCCAAGAGGGTGTAGACGAAAAAATTCAAGGCGGTCAGGCCTTCGGGAAACAGAGCCCAGTGCTGACTCAGGTAAGCGCCGACATAGGCGCCGATGGCCATGAAGCCTGCATGGCCCAGCGAGAACTGTCCGCTGGTTCCATTCACCAAGTTCAGACTCATCGCCATGATCATATTCACCAGAACGAACAAAGCGGTGATTTGAATGAAGGCTGAAAAGCCGAACTCAAGAACAAGACCGACGGCGATCAGACCGAGAAAACTCAAGAAGGGAAGTTTGAGTGATCGCAACATTAGACTTTTTCCACCTGATAGCGGCCGAGCAGTCCGGCGGGTTTTAGCAACAGAATGACGATCAGGATTCCGAAGGCCAAGGCATCACGATAGGTGCTGGAGAGATAGGCGACGACCATCTCTTCGGAAAGCCCCATCAGCAGTCCTCCCAGAACGGCGCCGGGGATGGAACCGATTCCCCCAAGGACGGCGGCGACGAAGGCTTTGAGGCCGATCATCATTCCCATTAAAGGTTCGATCTTTGGATATTTCATCCCGACAAGGACGCTGCCGACTCCAGCCAGAGACGAACCGACGACGAAGGTCATCGCCACGATCCGATCCGGATTCACACCCAGCATGGCGGCGACGGAGCTATTTTGGCTGACGGCTCTCATCGCTCGTCCGATTTTGGTGTGATGAATCAGAAAGTGAAGACCGACCATCGCTAACAGAGCGACGATGAGAACAGTGAAGTCAGAGCTGCGCAGGCTGAGATCACCCCATTGAAAGAAGGTGATGTCCGGCATGACTTCGGGGAAGACCTTGGGGTCCGCGCCGAAAACTAACTGGCCTGCGTACTGCAGAAAGAGACTCACGCCAATAGCGGTGATGAGAATATTCAGCTTTGGAGCTTTGCGCAGAGGGCGATAGGCCAAACGCTCAATGGTCAATCCGAGCAGGGCGCAAGCCACCATCGAGACGACAAGAAGAGTTGCCAGAGACATCAGGCCCGGTTGGTTTTCGATCCCGAGCCATTTGGCGGCGTAGTAGGCGGCGAAAGCGCCCACCATATAAACGTCGGAGTGGGCGAAATTGATCATCTGGAGGATTCCGTACACCATCGTGTACCCAAGAGCGATCAGAGCGTAGATACTTCCAAGGCTAAGGCCATTGACCAGATGCTGTACAAAATCTTGCATGCCGCAATCTTAGGGCGCTTCACGCGTTTTTCCAAGCGCGAAACGCCTGAATTTACGGATGAATCGTGGTCACGAACTTGTTGGATTTTCCCTGGACCTGAACCACGACGGCGGATTTCACGGCATCTCGATTTTCGTTGATGCTGATCTTTCCGGTGGCGCCTGCGAAATCTTTCGTTTTGGCGATCTCGTCACGGATGAGGTTCGGTTTGATCTCTTGAGCCCGCTCCATGGCAAGGATCAGGATGCGAGCGGCGTCATATCCCATGGCAGCCAGGCCATCTGGAGTATCGCCGTATTTGGCTTGAAAGCGGGTGATGAAGTCACGAACGACTGGATCTGTGGATTCGCTGGTATAGTGGTTCGAGAAGTAGGCTCCATCGATAGCTTCTTTGCCGATCTCGGACAGCTTCGTGGAATCCCAGCCGTCTCCGCCGAGCAGGGGGACTTTGATTCCAAGATCGCGGGCTTGTTGGGCGATCAGGCCTACTTCGGTGTAATAGCCTGGGATGAAGATCGCGTCGGGAGCTTTCGAGCGAATTTGAGTGAGTTGGGCTTTGAAGTCGACGTCTCCGGCTTGATAGCTGAGATCGGCGATGATTTCACCGCCCATTTTTTTGAGATCGGCCGCAAAGACATCAGCCAAGCCCACCGAGTAGTCATTTTTCACGTCGCGCAAGATCGCTGCTTTTTTGACCTTCAGGTTCTCACTGGCGAATTTCGCCATGACGAAACCTTGGAAGGGGTCGATGAAGCAAACGCGGAAAATATAATCGCCGATTTTGGTGACTTCCGGATTGGTGGAAGAGGGCGAGATCATCGGAATTTTATATTCCTGAGCGATGGGAGCGGCGGCTTTCGAGCGGCTTGAGGCCACTTCGCCGAGGACAGCGACCACGTTCTCTTGTGTGATCAGGCGAGTGACGACCTGAACTGCTTCGGTGTCACGGCCTTGGTCGTCGAGGGTGATCAGCTTGATTTTTTTGCCCTTGATGCCACCTTTTTCATTCACTTCGTCGATGGCCAACCGGATGCCTTTGTTGGTGGACAGACCAAAAGTCGCATCATTTCCCGTCAAGGAGCCGAACTCACCCACGCGGATTTCATCGCCGGATTTTGTGCAGCCCGACAGAAGGGGAAGCGAAAAAAGGATGGCAAAAAAGAGTTTTTTCATTCGGATGGACCTCCGTCCCAGATTGTGAATGTCCCGGTCATGTTCATAGACCGGGCTGGGATGGTCAATGCTAAATCTAAGTCGCGAGCTGATTCGCGAGATGGATGTAATCGAGAGGGGTTTTCTTTTCATGAGAAATCGCCTCTTCGAGAGGAACGAGCACGAGCTGATTGCCCTCTGTGCCGACCATCAGGTCGCAGTCTCCCTTGAGCAGGGTCTCGACGGCGGCTCCGGCCATGCGACTGGCAAGAATACGGTCGTTGGCTGTGGGTGAACCACCGCGCTGTTGATGGCCGAGGATACAGACTTTGGCATCGAGACCGGATTTTTTCCGGATCGCATCGGCCAGATCATAGGCGCGACCGGGCTTCTGCCCTTCGGCCGTGATGATGATCGAACTTTTTTTGCCGCGCTTTTGCGCCTCTCGGATGCGATCCACCGCTTTATCCACAGTGGTGTTCACCTCAGGAGTGAAGATTTCTTCAGCGCCACCGGCGAGGCCAACCCAGGCGGCGATGAAACCAGAGTTACGACCCATGACTTCGACGATGAAGAGACGATCATGGCTGTCAGCGGTATCGCGGATTTTATCGATGGCGTCCAAGGCGGTATTGACCGCAGTGTCGAAGCCGACGGTGCGATCGGTGCCATAGATATCATTGTCGATGGTGCCGGGAATCCCAATGACGGGAATCCGATGTTCTTCCCAAAGAGCGTGGGCGCCGCGGAAGGAGCCGTCCCCACCGATACAAACAAGGGCGTCAATGCCCGCTTGTTTCAGATTCTCGGCGGCGACTTTTCGAACTTCGGGTTTATGAAAATCGGGAGCCCGACCGGTTTTCAGAATGGTGCCACCACGTTGGATGATGTTCCCCATTCCGCGGGGACTTAATTCGATGAATTGCTTGTCCAACATGCCAAGATATCCAGAGAGGATCCCGACCGTCTCAAGATTTTTTGAAGCCGCTATCCGAACGACCGCGCGAATCGCCGCATTCATGCCCGGCGCGTCGCCACCACTGGTATAGATGCCGAGCTTCCGGATTTGCGTCTGAAATTTTCCCATGGAGTCGACTTTGCCAGGTTTGCTCTTGGGAGACTAGGGAAAAGGCCTTTCTCCAGCGATGGATTTATTTTGGGGGTGCGGGGGCCCTGCCGGTCTCGGAGGACATCCGGGAAGCGTGACGCGTTTTTCCTTTTGGGAACGCCGCCAGGCGATCCCAAAAGGAAAAT
>JAHBUU010000100.1 GCA_019637895.1 Pseudobdellovibrionaceae bacterium
AGTGGCCCTATTATTTCACAAAATGAAATTTGAAGATTTAGGGTTTTGACGCATCTGCGAACTCCCGAGCCGCGAGTTTCGCCTCGCTCAAGAGACCATCGACCGTATTTGAGCTGCCCAAAGATGCCGATGATTTCAGCAAATCACGTAGATCGATTCGGCCCATGGGACTTTTTTCCTCAACCCCATCCGCCCGATTGCTCACCGGAAACAGTTGGATGTTGAGCTGATAAACTCGCTCGCCAGGTTCTTTCCCACGCGCAATCGCATTGTCTTTGTGAACCGATTTGCGAAGCTGACGAAGCTTGAACTTCACCTCTTCGAATTCGGCCTTCGTCATCGACAACGTCAATGTTCCGAACTCACGCTCAGTCGCCGCGTCCTGATACAAGCTCTCAAGCCCCAAGAGCATCAACTGAGCTTGCAGTTTTCTGACCAACGCCACAGGCACGTCTTCCGGAGATTCGATTACGTGGCGGGACTTCATGATCTCGCCCGTCTTCTCGTCACGCACAAGCTCCCCGCCCGCCAGCAAACCATTCAGGGATTCTTCGATTTCGCTCTCGGTGGCTTTCCCACGCAGCAAACGTTTCAGTGTCGGAACATCGAATTTTACGCCCTCTTGATCCACCATCGCATAGACAACCCAGGCCACCCAGTTCGGGATCTTTTCCCAAGTCTTGCGATCGATCTCGCCGCTGCGAAGTTTTCTTTCGACCCGCAGCTCGCTGAGTTTTTTCAAAGAGACGTTGCGATCCACCGGATCCGTCGATTGGTTCGAGTGAACAAGATGACGGAACTCCTCGGTCATCTCTTTATTCAAACCCAGCGCCTTGCCGAATTTTCCGATCATCTCGTCGGACAGATTTCTGCGGCCTTCGATGATCATCTTCAGGTAGTTTGGCGATTTGATATTCGCGGCGGCCGAGAACATCTGATAGCTGTAAGGACGGATTTCACCTTGCGTGAGTTTGCGGCGATGCTGGTACCAGTCCGTCAAAAACTGGCGGTAATCCATGTAATCCGACAGATTCGGGATCCCGTCGGAAGTGGTTGTATTTTCAGCGCCTTTATTGAACTCAAGCTGCGGATTCACCATGAAATCCTCCTGGCGAAAATCTCACAACGAACTGGGCCGATTTGCAAAGCGGAAACAGCAACCGTGCCGCTCTATGGCGTCAGTTCATACAACCGCAGCTGATATCCACAAGAGCTGCAGAGCACCTTGAGCGGGCTTTCAAAGGGCAGGTCATTGAACTCAAGTCCCTTTTTGCACCGCGGGCAAGTCACCTTCCCCGATTTATACAGAGCCTTGCCCTTCCAGAAAGACCGTCCCTGCAAAAAACCGATGGCCAGCAGCACCGGCACCAACAGGTAATGCAACAAAGGAATAAAAATGCAGGGGATCGCCGCCAACCAAAAAGGCATCGCTGCCCGAAGACCTTTTTTCCGCAATTCCGAACGAGAGGGGATTTCCTTAAGGGCCTCACCGGCGAACTGATCGTCATCCAGCTTGAACTTAATCGTTTCTATTGTGGTTTCCATATTCGGAGTCTGCTCCTCATCCGAAGAGCCCTGCAAGATGACATGCGACATGAACCCTGCCAGAATCGCCCCATGCTGAAGGGTCTCATATTTTCATTCGGGCTTCTGGCGACCGGTCTGTCCATGGTCTTTCTCGATCAGGATCTGGCGCTTTTCTTCGACGATCCTCGCAATCATCATTGGAAATGGAGCGCTCGCGAAATCACGAACATCGCCCTCGGCGAATACTGGTTCGGCCTCGCCCTTCTCGTTTTTGTCTTCAGCCGTTTTTTCCTTCCTAGGTTTTCGCGCCTTCGATCTTACCGTGAACGGATCAAGGACATGGAAAGATGGGCCGGATACTTTTTCCTGAGCCTGCTTGGTTCCGGCATCCTTCTGCAGCTGGGAAAAATCCTGGTCGGCAGGCAGCGCCCGCATATTTCAGAAGCCATGGATCATCTGTCCTTCCACCCGCTGACATTGCATTGGCACTGGCAGTCCTTCCCCTCCGGTCACTCGCAAGTCATCTTCACGGTCGCAACCTGTTTGACACTCTTGTGGCCCCGAATGTCCTGGCTGTTTTTTCTGACGGCGACGGGCCTTGCCTTCACTCGAGTCATGACCCTGCAGCACTTTCTATCCGACACCATCATGGGAGCCATGATCGGCTATTTCGGAAGCCTGTGGGTCTGGAGTCTTTTGCGTGACAAAATCAATCGCCCGGTCCCTTTTGGCCACAAAGTCCAAACCACAAAAAAGGAAGGCCTATGACGACTGCCAAACTCTTTTTGTGCACACTTTTTCTTGTCGGTGCTGGCTGCGCTTCGAAAACCACAGCCCAGCTCAAGACGGAATCGGAATGGAAAGTCAAAAATGCGGAAAACCATGTCTTTGTCTTTCCGGCAAACCTTGAGGCGCCAGTCACCTACGCGACTTCGAATGACGGTATCTTGATCGAGATTCCCCATCGCACGACCAAGATTCAGATTCCCCTTAAAATCCCAAAGTCGGCTCTGGAGTCCGTCGGTGACAAAAAATTTCTCGCTCAAAATGTCGGACAGGATTACGACCTCCTCGTCAGCCGTCGCGAAGAACAATCCGAAGGGGCCAGAAAGTCCGACTACGAGCCCTGCACCGTTCAAAAAACGGAACACAAATGCGAGACAAAGACCGTCACCGATCCCTTCACCCTGGAGACGAAACAGTCTTTCGAGTGTGAGGACGTCCCGGTCACCGTGAACGGTCGAAAGTGGGTTTCATATACCCCCTTCACAATCAAGACGGATCTGAGCATCGGTTTTTTCGAGCCGAACAAGGGACAAAGAGCCGCCGTTTTAAGCTCCCAAGACGTCAAAGAATCCAAAAAAGAGATCCAAGAAGACCCTTTTTGCAACTAAGCGCCGACGGTTAGGCTGAGAGCGGCTTCAGAACAGGGATCTTTTCCAAAAAATCCGCATGTCGATGCTGCTCGCGAATTTCACGAACGCAGGACCTCATCTCGGGATAGAACTTTTCAACCAGGGACCAGAATCTTTTTGAATGATTCATTTCCTGCAGGTGACAAAGCTCGTGAACGATCACGTAGTCCACGACCTCGGGGCGAAACACCATCAGTCTCCAGTTCAAGGTGACTTTACCGTCCGGATGGCAGCTTCCCCAGCGTGATTTCGCTTCCTTCAGATGCATAGACCTCGGACGAAGACCCGTTTCTCCCGCCCAGTGGAGCAGTCGTCCCTTCAGGTGCTTCTCGGCGCTTTGGCGATAGAACTCTCGCAAAGCCCCATGAGCAAAGGTCACTTCTTTCAGATCGGGCCGGTACCATTTTTTCGGCAAATACAAAATCAGCGCATCCTCTTCAGCGGAAAAGAACATTTTTTCCAGCGGAGTGAAGCCGACCTTGAGGATCAACATCCGCCCCAAGAAAGGATACCAGGTTCCAACTTCCAGATGACGCTTCGGAAGATCCTTTTCAGTCTCTTCGAAGTGTTTCAGGTGTTTTTCGATCCACTGCTCGCGGCTTTCCAGAAACTGCAAAATGGCGTGAAGAGTTGTTCCCATCGAGACCCGCACCTGGACAGGCTTTCCAGGTTTCAAGACAATCGAGATGCTGCGGCGAAAGGCTTTCCTTTGCACCTCGATGGTCCATCCCCTATAGTCGATTCGCTCGGTGGTCATGGGGCCAGAATGCCCAGGGAAGAAAGCGAAGTCACACGGAAATGAAGCACTCGGATTTCGAAAAAAACTTTTATCAGCTCGATCCCCAGGCCGTCATGGCTGCGGCCGAGCGGGCGGGGTTTGAACCCACCGGGGAGTTCACTCAACTGAACTCCTATGAAAACCGTGTCTTCGATCTCTGTCTTGAAAACGGCGACAACGTCATCGCGAAATTTTATCGGCCCGGCCGCTGGAACAAAGAAGCCATCCAAGAAGAACACGACTTTCTGCTCGCCCTCAAGGCCGAGGAGATCCATGCCGTGGCTCCCCTCTTACAGAAAGATGGAGCGACCGTTTCCCTGCAAGAAGGCCTTTGGACGACCTTTTTTCCAAAAGTCCGCGGGCGTCTACCAGACGAGTTCATCAATGACGACCTTGTTCGTGTCGGACGACTGCTAGCCCGAGTCCACATGATCGGTGCTCGCCGTGAGGCCACTCACCGATTGAATCTGGATACCAGTCACTACGGGGGATGGGCCACCTTGGATCATCTCGAACCCGTGATTGTGCCCGAACTTCGACATCGCTATTTCGATGCGGCTGAAAAAATCCTCGCGGCGGCGGACGATCTGCTCGATCCTTCGGATTTTCAACGCATTCACGGTGATTGCCATCGGGGAAATTTACTCAGCACAGGGAAAGAATTCTTTCTCGTGGATTTCGATGATTTCCTAAACGGTCCCGTGATTCATGATTTCTGGATGCTGCTCTCCGGGGACGAAGAGTCCTTCGAAGACGAACAGAATATGCTGCTTGAAGGCTACGAAGAGTTGATGGAGTTCCCACACCATCAATGGGAATGGATTCCTCTTTTGCGTGCGATGCGGATCATCCGTTACTCGGGATGGATTGCAGATCGCTGGAAGGACCCCTCGTTCCCTCGCCTCTTCCCGGATTTCGGGCTTTATCCTTATTGGGCCAAAGAAGTCGAAGCGCTGGAAAAAATCGCCTGGTCTCTCGACTGAAAGGAAACCCGCTCCCATGACAAAACTCTTTGCCATCCTCGTGATCGTTCTTGGGACCAACACCGTTTTTGCGCAAGAGAGCGGAAGCAACACCACATCAGAGACGACACCCGCCAAATCCGAAGCCCCCAAGAAGCCTCTGGCAGAAAGTGCCAAGGATTTGCTCAATACGACAGGTGAGGCGCTGCAGGATGCTTCGGGCAGGGTTGCTCAAAAGCTCGATGAAACGAAAATCCGCCGGGCCAGCAAGGACTACTTCGTCCTGGGCACCTATTCCCCGGTTGATCTCCTGATTCCCAGCAAAAAAGGTCTGACCGTGGGCCTGATCAAAGATGCCAGCGAAACCTGGGAGTTCGAATACCTCTCCGGCAGCGTCAGCCTCCCTTGGATCGTCAAAGACTTGGGAGAGATGACCGATCGCCGGTTCTCACTCATTCGGCGAACTTACTCGAAACGAAACAGTTTCAATTTCAGCTACGGTCTAACCTATACGGATTTTTCGATTCACCTTGGAAACGACATCATGTCGCGGGTGAGTGGCGGCAGGTCTCCGTCCTTGGATTTGGTCGAAATCGAAACCCTCGGCGCCAACTTCGCCATCGGAAATCGCTGGAGTTTCGACAAGAACATCACTCTGAGTGTGGATTGGTTTTCCTGGGCTCAACCGCTCAAGGTCATTCGCAAGAAACACGACTTTCTGTCCAAGGCGACGAACGATTCTGATCGCGACGACGTCGGAAAGGCGGCAAGCGTGATCGCTTACTTTCCACGATTTGCCGTTTTCAAAATTCAACTGGGAATTCTGTTCTAAGAACGGACCGCCACGGTTTCCCGTCCGGTCTTGGCACGAATCAACCAATTAAAACCGAGCAAGAACACGCCCGTCCAAACGGCGACCGCCGCCACCACATGCAGCGCTTGGATCGCCGGATGCTGAATCACAAGACCGATCTTGCCGTATCCAAGCTCGGTCCCCATGAAAAGATCCCTTAGGATCTTCGACAGGATGGCGAGACTTAGCAGAATACAAAACGTTCCCATCGCCGCGTAAAAACCGCGCTTCACTTTGGTCATGGATTCGGTCTGTTTCATCGCAAGCCTCCTTCTTCAATTAAAGGAAGCTTTTGAAAGCGGCACAACGAAGAGCCAGAGAAACTCGAGGAAAGACTGGTTCGGGATATCTGGATTAGGACGTTTGTCGGTCCCCCAGAATCACTCGTCGGCCGCAGTAGGGGCCTCGTCCGGAGTCAGGCTTCCCTGCAGCTGCTGACGCTCGTAACCTTTTTCAAGAATCTCAGGAGACGGCTCGGTTCCCCATCTCATCAAAGAGTAAACCTGTTTTGGGAACAGCTTTCTCATCGAAGAGAAATCGTTCATATCGCCGATCTCCATGGTTTGAACCGTATCGGTTGTCGGGTCGTACTCCAAACGGGCCGGCTGAAACGAAGTCCCCCCTTGCGTTTTGACGACGCCGTCTTCTTTCACGAACTGATCACAGAGGAGCTTCACGTACAGATAGAGATCATCACGACCGAACCACTGGTGAACGCATTGTCCGTGCCCGCCAGAAGCGTTCTCGTCGAGGAAAAGATCCACGGCCTTTTCCAGTTTCTCGCTATGCTCGAGCTGCACTTCGCCGACGGGCTTTGCGAAATCCCAGTAAAAGACCACATCGCGATAGCGGTAGATCATGGTCGATCCGTAAATCAGGACTCCGACGAAGGCGATCAGGACGACATTCTTCATATTTAACGCTCCGGGTAAGGGCCAGGGGGAATGACAAAACAACCGGATCTCAATATATTGGCGCCTCTTCTGTCAAAGAAAAGTGAGGGCCCCCATGAAGAAGATCAAAGTCGCAAATCCGGTCGTCGAACTCGACGGCGATGAAATGACCCGTATCATCTGGGCATTTATCAAGAATAAACTCATTCTGCCGTACCTCGATCTCGACATTAAGTACTTCGATCTGGGCATGGAATACCGCGATAAGACCGATGACAAAGTCACGGTCGACGCCGCCGATGCGATCAAAAAATACAATGTCGGTATCAAATGCGCGACCATCACGCCGGACGAAGCCCGCGTGAAAGAGTTCAACCTCAAGCAGATGTGGAAGTCCCCGAACGGAACGATCCGCAACATCCTCGACGGAACCGTTTTCCGCGAGCCGATCATCATCAAAAACGTTCCGCGTTTGGTTCAACACTGGAACCAGCCGATCTGCATCGGCCGTCACGCTTTCGGTGATCAATACCGCGCGACCGATTTCGTCACCAAAGGTAAAGGGAAACTCACCATCACCTTCCAAGGCGAAGACGGAACCAAGATCGAGCACGAAGTTTATAACTTCAAAGGCGATGGCGTGGCGATGGCCATGTACAACACCGACGAATCCATCAAAGGCTTCGCTCGCAGCTGCTTCAACGTGGCGCTCGACAAAAAATGGCCTCTGTACATGTCGACGAAGAACACGATCCTTAAAAAATACGATGGTCGTTTCAAAGACATCTTCCAAGAAATGTACGATAAAGAGTTCAAAGCCAAATTCGATGCGGCAGGCATCACTTACGAACATCGCCTGATCGACGACATGGTCGCCGCCGCCATCAAGTGGACTGGTGGCTTCGTCTGGGCTTGTAAGAACTATGACGGTGACGTTCAATCCGACATCGTCGCTCAAGGTTTCGGCTCTTTGGGTCTGATGACTTCCGTTCTGGTCACTCCGGATGGAAAAACCGTCGAATCCGAAGCCGCTCACGGAACCGTGACTCGTCACTACCGTCAGCACCAGCAAGGAAAGCCGACCTCCACGAACCCGATTGCTTCCATCTTTGCGTGGACTCGCGGTCTTGAGCACCGTGGAAAACTCGATAACAACCAAGACCTCATCAACTTCTGCCACACTCTCGAGCGCGTCTGCATCGAGACCGTCGAAAGCGGAAAGATGACAAAGGATCTCGCGATGATCGTTCACGGCGACAAAGTGACTCAGGATCAATACCTGAACACCGAGCCGTTCCTCGAAGCCATCAATGCGAATCTGGAAAAAGCTCTGACGAAGTAATTCTTCGGACTTAAAAGCAGAAACGAAAAAAGCCCGGTCACCAACCGGGCTTTTTCATTTTCCACCAGAGAGAGAGCCGTACCGCCTCCTACAAAGACTCACGATTCAAACTCTTGTCCCCTTCTTTCGACGGCCCGCCCCCACCTGATTTGTTTCTCTTATCCAAAGCATCACAGGCCTGTTGCTCCAACTGAGCATCGGTCAGGTTTTTCTCCTTGGCACAGAACTCGGCCCCAAAACTGGATCCAGCTCCCTGCTGACTTTTCGTCCAAGTCAGGTCGATTTCATGAGTCTTGCTTTTCTCAAGAACTTTCCGACATCTTTCCGGACTGAGACCCGTGCAACGACTGACGCTTTTGTCACCGGCTTGTCCCAGATCATAAAGGGCCGTATCAATACTGACTTTCACGGCCTCCCAACTCATCTTCGCCCGTCCTTCGGAAAAAATTTCGCTGAGCCCGAGATCCTGGATCTTGCGCTCGGTTGATTTGCCCTTCATCCAAGCTCTGATTTCTGCTTCTTTAGCCTTGAGAGACGCTTCATCTTTCCAATCGATCTTGAATTCGCTCTCAATCAACTTTTTTAGGCTCTCATACTTCAAGGATTGACCCTTCAGACGGAGATTACGGTAGGACTGAGCCAGCAGCTCGAGCTCTTTTTGTGCCTCGGCCGGACTGAGCCCACAAACCGATGACAATCGACAGCCAACCATCGAGCCGAACATCGTATGATAGTACTTGGCGGGAAGTGCCCCCATCCCCTTCGTCGGCGCCTGAATGTCCGCGATCTCCTGTTTCAAAGTTTCAGGGATGTCCACATTCTCGCCCAGCGACTTCGGAGCATAGAATGACTCCCATGGTTTCGGGCACCGAATATCCAATGTGGCCCGTCCTGATTTTTCAATTGTGGATCTGAGAACATCAAATTTTTTCTGATCCCCTTCACTCAACGGTTCCCCATTTTTGTTTTTTTCCGCATCTAGATATCTCAAGACAGCCAACGAGGATTTGCCTTGAAAACCGATGATCAAAGGCGTTTCGTTTTGCTGATCGTCATGACCACAAAAACCGATCAGTGACATGGCAAGCGCCCTTCGCCCTCCGGCAAGCTCCATCGCCGCATCCAAAACACTCCCGGACTCATCATCCGCAAAGGTTCCTTTTCCGATTGCTGCATTTAGGGAAGGCCGCCCCGTCGACAGACGATCTGCTGCTCTTTTCGGGGGCCTGGTCTTTTTCAAATTCTTATAAAACAGCTCAGTCAGGACGGCTCGACAAGGGCTCTCGGCAAGTTTCAACTGGTGATAAGCTTTGACTCCCGAATTAGCGAGCCACAAAGGAGCTTCGGGAATCGTCTTGGTCTCGGACATCGTGATCTCGGACAGAACTTGCTTTTTACAGCTCATTTTTTCATTTCCGAAACCGGACCACAGATCCGCCGCCTTTTTTTTCAACGAAGGATCCTCAGCGGGTTGAGGCAAAGGAGTTTCTGTCGGCATCAATCCCGGTAAATCGATCTCTTTGGTATCTGCGCTATCCGTTGGCAAAAGCGGACTCGCTCCAGCCAAGGCCTTCACAGGCAGCAAGCAAAAAATCAACGGGACGATACGCAAAGACCATCGAACGGACATTCCACCCTCTCCCTCCCGATCCACTCTTCACAGTGACGGGCTCTTCTATCATGACAAATTTTCCGGAATCATCGAAGGGAGTAAAACGCCGAAACCAATTTTTTCAGAGAGTCGAAGTCTCTCAGCCGGACCTTGGTCTATCCAGATAAAGAAATTCCGGTCTTTGCGAACAGAATCATTCGCCGAGCTGGGTGTCTTATCTTTTTTGGAAATAATTAACGATGATCGAAGATGGGGACCAGATCATCTTCACAAGCCCCGTGACCCCATCAAACGAGGTATTTTCAGTCAGCTGCGAATTGTCGTTTCGCTTCACAGAGCCCGTTTGATAGGACAACTCGACTCCCAGGTAGATATTCTCGCTGACAGGAAAATCAGCTCCGACGGAGGCCCTCATGAGACTATGCTTCATACCCAGCTTAGCCGAGGTGTCCGAAGAGCTCAGATTCAGCCGATTCGTCCCGGTCGCCGCCGACACATAGAGACTTCGCCCAAGACCGATTCTCAGACCAAGAAGAGCGGTCTCACTTTTGAGTTTGTTCTGTTTGTTCGTATTGTTCGTGCCCTCACCAAACAGATAGCTTCCAATCAAAGAAACGCGGCCCGCACCTTCGCCCCAAATCGGCAGCTCCAACTCGGCTCCCAAATTGTAAGCTTGATACCCAGCCTCGCTCCCATCGGCATTCTGAAGACTGGATTTTGTCAGACCCGCAAGCATGGCCAGCCCAAAAAACCGGCGCTCATCGACGAAGCTCTGCATTTCTCCACCGCCATTCAAGGCGCCGCCTTCGCTCTGAAAGCAAGAGAACAAAATGATGAAAAAGACGAGCCTTCTCATCATGGGACCACCGTGATGGACGTGATGTTCTGATTGAAGATCGAGGTCCTGACAATCACGCCTTGATATGTTGCTGTCGGCGAGACGCCATCCCAATGAAGCTTAATGACCTGATCCAGAGCATCGGAACCGACATAGATATTTCCATAGGCATCGGTTGCAATCGCTCTCGGGGTTGGAATTCTGGTGGCACTGACGTAAATCGGCGTCACCGGATTCGCTGCACCCGTTGCCGGATCGTGAGCCAAGATCGAATGGTTACCAGAGTAGGTCACCAGAATTTTTCCCGAGCTATGAACCGCCACACCCGTCGGAGTGTCGCTCATCGCCGTACTGCCAATGCAGTTTCCGTTGAAATCAAAAATATTCACTCGACCGGCCGCCTGCGAGTGAATGACCGCGACATGCTCAGTGCCAGGAATAACCGCAACTCCGTAAGGAGCGGTCAGCGTACACGTCCCATTGGCTGCAAAGTTAAAGTCCCGTGTAAAGTTGAAGTC
>JAHBUU010000101.1 GCA_019637895.1 Pseudobdellovibrionaceae bacterium
GACATCCGGAAAGAGCAAGGTCGACACCCTGACCAGAGCATACAGTCCCACCTTTGTCAGAAGTCCTGCGAACAAAGCCAGCGTGGGAATCGAAACCACCGGATAAGAAGCCGGCAGCCAAAATGAGAGCGGGAAAACTCCGGCCTTCAGACAAAAAGCGAAAAGCAGAAAAACAAAAGCGCTGCGAAGAGCCACTACATGTGTGCCATTTCCACTGATCGCCTGCGGAATTTTCAGGGCCAGATCCGCCAAATTCAAAGTGCCCAAGACCCCATATAACAAACCGGCTGCCAGCAGAAACAGCAAAGACGCCAGATAGTTCGGGACAGCATACTTCATGGCGCCAGCCAGTTGCGCCCTCCCCGTCTCGAAAACGAAGAGAACGAAAGACGACACCACCATCACCTCGAACCACACATACATATTGAAGAGATCTCCGCTCAGGAAAACCCCGCAAACTCCGGTCAGCAATGCCTGAAAGGCCACCGCATATCCGAAGCGGCCTGGATTGAACTCCTGACTATGGCGCAAAGAAAGAGCCACACAAAAAGCCACGAAGGTGGAAACCAGCACCATCGTTGCGCTGAAGAGATCGGCCACCAAGGCAATGCCATAGGGCAGAGGCCAGGAGGCCAAACTGCTGACGATGGTGCTTCCTGTCCAGACCCGATGCCAAAGAGCCATCGCCAGTCCCAAGGTCACGGCAGATCCCAACACATTGATTCCAAGAATCCGACTTCTTGTCCAGGAATGTCCGCAGAACAAAAGAGCCGCAAACATCAAAGGCATCAACAGAACAAGAACAGGCAAGAAGGTCATGGATCAAACCTCCCCAGCTCTGAGACGTCGTCGCTGCCGAAACGTAAAAAGCACTGCCGAGCCAAGACGACAAAAAAAGCCGTCATGGCAAAACCAATCACGATGGCGGTCAGAATCAAAGCCTGCGACAGCGTTTCCGGCATCTGATTCTTTGCTGACTCTTCGATGATCGGCGAGAGCCCCCGGCTCAAGCCCCCACTCATGAACACGAACAGATTGGCCGCTTGTCCCATCAAAAGAAGTCCAAACACGAAACGCAGCAGATGACGGGAGGTGGCCAGGTAAAAACCGACACCAAAGAAAGCTCCGATCAGAATGGCAAATCCCATTCCCATCAGTCCCTCCGTTCCTGACGAAACAGACTTGCTAGCGATGAAAATCCGTCCCGTCGTTCGATCAATGTCAGGATCACGGACATCGTCATCCCCAGAACCGTCAGAAAGACGCCGAAGTCGAACAACAGCGGAGTGCCAATCCAGCCTCCCCACCAGCGAGCCGTCATATAGGGTTCCCAGGAAAAGACCGCTAGAAAACCGCTTCCTGCCGACAATAAGATGCCAGCTCCCATGTAGGTCACCGGGTGAAAAAACAAAAGCCTTCGCACAGGCTCCGCCCGAAAGGCCAAGCCATACACCGACAAGGCACTGGCGGCGATCAAGGCCCCGATGAAACCTCCGCCCGGCTGATTGTGGCCTCGGAATAAGAAAACCAAGGCAAAGCCCAATTCCAAAACAAGAATCAATCGAGAGGCGATTCTCAGCAACAAGGAGCTCATCGGTCAGACCTCCCCGGAGTTTTTCGAATCATCGGTTTGAGTAAAAGAAGTGTCGCCAAGGCCGCAAGAGCAAGAACCGTGATTTCCGCGAGCGTGTCGAAAGCCCGAAAGTCCACCAGGATCACATTGACCACATTGGCGCCGTGGGCTTCGCTCACGCTCTTTTCAACAAAGAAGCGGGACACCGGATCCACGTTCGGATCTCGCAACAAGGTCAGCAACGAAAGAGCCGTCATACAAATGGCCAAACCGCAGGAGACAAGAATTCGGATCGCCCGGTGATGAGGACGGGTGCGTGCCACCACTTGTGGGAGACCCGCAACCAGAAACAGAACGAGAATCACCGAGAGCGTTTCGACCAGAACCTGTGCGATCCCGACGTCAGGTGCACTGTGAGTGATGTACAACAAGGCGACCCCGGCTCCGAGACTTCCCATCATCACCACGGAAAAAATCCGTCCGCGACGGATTGCCAAAGCGACCAAGGCCGTGAGGATGAAGGAGGAAATTGCCAGTTCCTCGAGTCCCGGACTTTGAAATGAAGAGAGCGAAGGAACGAATGACAGCTCTGCAACCGCGCTCCCCCAAAGCAACAAGAGTCCCAGCCCCATGCCAAAAACGTAGTGTGAGAGCCGACCTCCCTGAAGAGAGCGCGTTACCATGTCTGAACCGAACTGCAGCACTTTCAAAGAAATGAAATACAGCCTCTCGGGCTCGAGAGCTTCCCAATCAAGGGCTCTTCGGATCAGGTACCGGAGCGGACGACGGAGCCAAAACATCAGCACGCCCACCGCCAATGTCAGCAAACTCAGAATGAAAACCCAGCCGAAGCCGTGCCAAGGCTTGATGGCAAAATCCGCAGATGCCCCCCAGGCCACACTGGATGCAGAGGCCAAAAGGTTCATCACCGAGGAAGGTTGCAAAATCCCAATGCCGAGTCCAACAAGGGCCAAAATCACCGGCCCCACCCACATCGAAAAGCCGACCTCTTTGGAGACCTGAGGCAGTTTTTTGATCCGGCCCACGAAAGGATTGATTCCGACAATGAAAGCGATCGCCACCATCAGGCAATTGGCGAACACTCCCGCGGCCCCCACGAGCCAACTCGAATGAATCGAATCGAGCTTCGCCTGATAGATCATCTCTTTTCCCATGAATCCGATGAGAGGTGGAAAGCCCGCCATCGAAAGAGCCGCCAAGATCGCCGCGATGGCAGTGAGGGGCATCACCTGCATCAGATTCTCTAAGGCCCGAACATTCCGAGTTCCCGTTTTTTGATTCACCGCCCCTGCGACCATGAACAGCGCCGCCTTGTAGAGTGAATGAACAATCAGATAAACCATCGCCGCCTGCATAGCGCTTTCCGAACCCAGCCCCAAGAGCATCATCAAAAGCCCCAAGGCCCCGATGGTTGAATAAGCCAAAAGACGTTTCAGATCCTGCTCGCGAAGCGCCATCAGAGGCCCCAAGACCGCAGTCACACTGCCAATCAAAAGCAGCAGAATATGCCAAAGCTCTGTCGCACCAAGGGCTGGATGCAAACGAGCCACCAAATAAACCCCGGCTTTCACCATGGTTGCCGAGTGAAGATAAGCACTCACCGGAGTCGGCGCCGCCATGGCATTCGGAAGCCAGAAGTGAAAGGGAACCTGAGCCGATTTTGTAAAAGCCCCCAAAAGAATCAGACCCAAAATGGCCGGATAAAAAGGACTTCCACGAATGGCTTCTCCACGCGTGAGAAGCTCGCTGAACTCCCAACTTCCCCCGGCCTGCGCCAGCAGAATAAATCCCGCCAGCAAACAAAGCCCACCCACCGAGGTCACCAACAAAGCCTGCGAGGCCCCCCGCCGAGCCGTCCCTTGATCGCTGCGAAAGCCGATCAACAAAAAGGAAGTCAAACTCGTCATTTCCCAAAAAACAAAAAGCAAAAGCAGATGATCGCTGGCAACAAGACCGATCATCGAAAGCATAAAAAGCGTCAAAAAGAAAAAAAATGGAACCCGCCGAGGACTGGCCCTGAGATACCCACTGGCATAAAGAAAAACCAATGTCCCAATTCCAGTGATCAAAAACAGAAACACCAAACTTAAAGCATCAACCCGCAAAGAAAAAAACAAACCCAAATCCGGAGCCCAAGGAACCCGAAAAGACCAAACCCCATCACCCCCAAGGCGTCGCCACATCCCCCCAAAAAAGACAGTGAGAGACAAGGGAATCAACCAAAGCCATGGAATGACTCTTTCCCGCAAGAGACCTCCCTCGGTACGAACCTATAAAAAAGGATACCGAACCAAGAGCCCCCCTCATGTGACGATTCCATGATTTCAAAACTTGCCATCCCTCAGAAACACACTCTCCGCAAGACCGCACCCTCCAGGCTTTTCCGAGTGATCGGGCTTGGGGTCTGGGCTGGGGAGGCTGTTGCCTTCTCGAAGGACATCCGGGAAGCGTGACGCGTTTTTCCTGTTGGGAACGCCGCTAGGCGATCCCAACAGGAAAATCCCGGTCATAGCTCAAGGACGAGCGGGTCCTTCGAGAAGGCAACAGCCTCCCCAGCCCAGACCCCAAGCCCGATCACTCGGAAAAACCGGGTCCAACCAACAAACTCTGAAGAGAAAGTTTCTAAAGATCGTAAAGACTCAAATCAAAGTAGCGAACCTCATCACCATGGCGATAGGCGATACATCCCTGATCACTGCCACTGATATTGAATCCAGCCCCCCACCAACGATAGCCCGGCACTTCACCGACCGTATTGTAGGAATGGGTCAGATTCTGCAAAACCTCGAGACGACCTTCTCCGCGATTATCCCCGGCCAAATTCCGGGTGTAGAAACGCCATTGAAGATGACGATCCGGCAGCAACTGACCATCCTCGTCTTTCATCTTGAGCTGCTCTGCTGTGTGATAAAAGATCTTCACGTTCGGATCAGAAAAAAAGCGCTCATAAAGCCGCGCTTGCTGAGCCACTGGACGGCCTGAATAGTCCTCGTCCCAAGACTTCTGCGGAATCAGCAAATGCGAGTGCCCCATATCCGGAAAGAAGATCGCATCCACGTAGCCAAGACGAATGGCTTCTTCGACATGACGTTGGACACTTCGAATAAAGACTGGATTCAGAACGACATCGCCACCTCGAGCGGCATCATAAGGAAGGGCCAATGTTTCCTTGGCGGAATCATAAAAAGCACGCCGAGGCAGTCGCTTGCCGGAAGTGCGGATCTCCAAGGCCTTTGCCAGCATTTCTTGAAATTCGGTACCCCAATGAAAATCAGAGCGCAACAACACGGCCCCATTTTCAGGTCCCGAGCAACGCCGCGCCAGCTCTTCCGGAGAATTCAGGTCCTGGGTTGTTGCCATGGTCAAAATTGGAAAAAACAGCAAAGAAAGAAGGATTGTTTTCATTCTTTGATGTTCCGAAGGCTTTCGAGATCCCGCAACTGAAGTCGGCTGAATCCCCAAAAAAGAAACGGCCCGTCACGATGACGGGCCATTTTATTCGATCTCGAATCAGAGCTTACTCTTCGACAGAAGCTGGAGCTCGCTCAGTATCGGCAGCAGCCGCCGGTGTGATCAAGATATCGACCCGACGATTCTGTGCTCGTCCCGCAGTCGACTTGTTCGAAGCGATCGGACGTTCAAAGCCGAAGCCTTTGGCGTCAATTTTATCCTCTTCGATTCCGCTGGTCGCCAAGTAGCGAGCCACTGAATCCGCCCGTTGTTGAGACAGCTTTTCGTTGATTGCGGCCCCACCGGTGGCATCGGTATGTCCTTCCACCACCACTTGTGCAGGTCCCAGATCTTCGGCCACAGTTTTCACCTTGGCCAAAAGAGCCATGGAAGCCGGAGGCAATTCAGCACGTCCACTCGAGAAGTTCATGGCTTTCAAGCGAATCAAAAGTTTATCGCCTTCTTGGAAAACCTCGGCTTCTTCCGGAGAAAATTCAGCGCGGGCATCACGAAGGGATTTTTGCAGATTGATGGAAGCGGCGGCAGCGGCCAGCTCACGATCACGGGCCTCGAGCGTCCGATTCATTTGTCCGACTTCGCGACTGGTTTCACCCAGTTTCCCCTGCAACGATCCAACCCGGCCCTGAAGAGACTGGATTCGACGATCCTGCATCACGATCTGAGTCGCGGTGGTTTCATCGACGCGCCCTGCGTTGGTCGCTTTCACAACGGCAGCCAGAGTCTCAGCGCTCAGAGTTGCCTGAGCCACGGGTTGCTCATAACCAGCAGGATTGTTCCGGTTGGCATTCAGCATATTTTCCGCATTGGCCAGATCCACTTCGGCTTGGCGCAAAGCTTTCGGCGCATATCGTGAAGCGCGTTCTTTTTTTGCCCCTTCGATCAGCGCTCGGGCATGACCGATTTCGTTATTCTTGATGGCATCGAATTGCAGATCCAAATAATGGGATTGCAAGGTGGCGATCTCTTTCGAGTCCATCGAACGGAAGTCCTTGGCATTCGAGCGGACTTCATCATCCAGCTCTTTCAGACGAGCTTGGGTCGGTGGATAAGCCCGCACATTGGACTTCAAAGCTTCGGTTCGGGCATTGAGAATGCCTTCGACTTGTGGACGACGAGAGTCCGCCGTTTGCTGAGTGCGCTCCAGGTAAGCGCGGCTGTAAGCGACTTCCTCGAGAACGTCGGCCTGGCTGCTGCCATCCGCCAGTTCGGCTTTTGCTCTCTTGAGATACTTCTGGCTCTGATTGAAATCATCGACGGCCAGAAGGTCGTAATGTCTTTCATGTCCTTTCGCAATATCATCGTCAAGGCGTGCGATCTCTTCGGACGGATTCGCTCCGGATGAAATATCGGCTTTTTTAATTCCAGAGGCACAGGCGGATAGGGCTAAGGCGGCCAGAGCACTCATCAATAATTTTGTTTTCATTTTACTCTCTCCTCTCATCCGCTCTCGTTTGGAGGGATGGATTTTTTTGTTCGATGACCCAATTCCTGACATGAGTTCCTCAGCAAATCCTGTGACGAATTCAAGACAGCAAATGAATGTTCATACAAGAGGACAAAGCACACGCTGTGCCATTGATGAAATCAAAATATCCCGAGAATGGCGGCCCTCCTCGGGGCAAGTTGTCACCGATGTCGGGCTCAATGCCCCAGGGTCCCGAGGATGGAAGAAGAGTGGAAACTCAAATGAATCAAATCAAGAAAGATTTCCTTTTCCCGGGCTTTCCATTCTTCCTCAACTTTCCAAAGCGATTCTTCAATGACGACGGAGGTCCGATGAAAAAGACGATGATCCTTCTGAGCATTTCCCTGGCCACCTCTTTTTGCATGGCTCAGGGAAAACCCAAAGAGCTTCCCCCTGAAATCCGCAGTCAACTCACGGAAGAGCAAATTTCCCAATTGGAAAGCGCGACCAGCCGTGAGGAAAAACGCGCGCTTCTCGAATCCTGGGGAATCGAAATGCGGCCCCCACCCCATGGCGACCGACACAAAGGACCTCCACCGAAGCTCGACGAAGAAACCAAGTCTCAACTGGATGCTTTGAAAGCCAAATACGAAGCTGCCGCAACGGATGAGGAAAAAGAGGAGATCCGCGAACAGATGCGAGAGCTTTTCCACGCCTCCCACTCTGACGACGATAAGCAGGGCGTGCGACGATTCTTCAAAGACCACCCGTCAAAAGGAGACGCCACCGGGGCCGACCTCGGTCGCCCAGGGAACCGTTAAAACGAAATAAAGGCACCACGAGGGCCCCGCTGCGTTTCATTCTGGAGCGCCGGGGCCTTTTTTCGGGCCAAAGTCGAGCCTTCCACAATTCCACATAAATCCGTATTTAATCTGAAAGAGAACAGAGAAACTGGAGACGTGATGAAGGACAGAATCTTTTTTCTAGAAGACGATCCCGTTCTTGGCGAAGGCATCAAATTGCAGCTGGAGCTTGCCGGGTATGACGTGCACTGGACGCGAACGGTCCGCTCGGCCTTGAGCGAACTCGGTCCCGCGCCGTCCTTCCAACTCGCCATTCTCGACGTCTCGCTGCCCGATGGGAACGGTTTCGAGGTCTGCCGACAGATTCGCTCTTTGGATGCAGAAATGCCGATCCTTTTCATGACGGCAAAGACCGATGAGGACAGCGTCGTCAAAGGATTCGAAGATGGTGCGAACGATTACCTTCGTAAGCCAACAGGGAATCGTGAGCTCATCGCTCGAATTAAAAATCTCCTCCCCACTCAGCGAGCCGCGAAAGAGGGTTGGTCATATTCAGGTGCCCTTCTGCTGAAAGCCCAGCGAAAACTCCTCACCCAGGGACTCGAAGTCTCGCTGAACCGCCGTGAGCATGAGATCCTGAGCTATCTTTTTCAGAACCCAGAGCGCGTGATTTCACGGGCCCAACTTTTGGGTCAACTGGACAAGGATGGCGAGATCTTTGACCGAACCATCGACTCCCACGTCAGCCATATCCGGTCCAAACTGCGAAAAGCCGGCGTGACACAAATCAAGATCGAGCCTATTTACGGAGAAGGATACAGACTAGGAGCCTCATGATCCTCGCGACCTCCGCTTTCCGCCGTCACTATTTCATTTCAGTGACCGTCATCATCGTCGGTCTTGTGATCTCACTGATTGTTTCTTTCTACCTGGCCGCCCTCGAACGTGAGCGTTCGGCCGAGCTTGAAAAGGACAGGGCCTTTATGGCCCCGACGCATCTGTTTCGCAAAGTCTTTGAGCTGTCCAAGCAGTCGCCACAGGACACCGTCGATCGAATCAACGAGGCCGAATCCCGCTTCGTCCTGCGCCTGTTGAAGTGGGATTCGCCGGAAATCCGATCCCTCTCCACAGACGAGCAAGAGGCCTTGCGCTCTGATCAAAGCCAAACCGAAGTCATGCTGAAAATGACGGAACCACGGCCTCCTCCAAAACCTTCGGTGCTTGGTTTTCTGATGGGAGGCCCTCCGCCGCCACCTCCCGGTCACCGCGGAGAACACTTGCTGTCATTGGGTGACCAAGGCGTCGTCGCTGTCGGGATTCGACCGATGCAGCGAAAACCTCCGACCAATCCGATCCCCTTGACTCTGGCTTGTCTTTTTCTGGGTGTGGTGATCACGACAGGAATCGCGATCTTTCTGATGTTTTCAAATTACAAAAAACGGGCCGCCACAGCCGAAGCCGTTCTGAAAGAGCTGAAATCGGGAAATCTCTCGGCCCGGCTCCCGGTCTATAAAATGGATGAGCTCTCGAAGCTCGTCACCTCGTTCAACCACATGGCTGACGAAATTGAAAACCTCGTCCACCGGGTCAAGGCGAACGAGGCCCGACGACTGCAGGTCCTGCAACAACTCGCACATGACTTGCGCACACCGATCGCTTCGATGAGGACTTTCCTTGAAAGCCTGAAAGAAGACCGGGCGAGAATGAGCGAAGAACAGATTCAACGAGCCCTGGATCTGAGCTTCGCCGAAAGCCAATACTTTGAAAGGCTCGTCGAAGATTTACTGACGCTGGCCTCGCTGGGAGAGCCGCAGCAATCCGAACCCGTCGAACGCATTCAATGGCGCTCGTTGGTGTCCTCGGTGGTTGAAAAAGTTCAGGGACGCTCGTCCCATCTGGAGGTCGTCTTTTCCATCGATCAAGAGGCAGAACGCTCGAATCGCGAAGGCCGACGAAAACTCTTGGAAAGAATGCTCCGAAACGGCCTCGAAAACGCGGTTTCTTTTGCTCGTTCAAAGGTGACTCTTGAAATGCAAACCCGTGCCGGAGAACAGATCATCACCATCACCGATGACGGCCCCGGTTTGGACGAGGCGGCCTTGAAAGAGTTCGGTCTGCTCAGAAAAACCCGCCGGGTGGAAAGTTCGGAACGTCTTCGGGTTTCGTCAGGAATCGGTTCGGTGATCATGCGAGAGATCGTGCAGATTCATGAAGGCCAGGTTTCGATCCGCAACTTGCAAGAGGGATCGAAAATCCTGGGAGCCGAACTGACCATCCGGCTCCCGCTTCGCTCTTAGTAGTACTTCCAGTACCAGGTGTACACGACTTGAGAGCCGCCCATGCAGTACTGGCCATAAGCTCCGTAGCAGCTCATGCAATTCCCCTGAGGGAAGCAGCCATAAGCGGTTTGAGTGTATCCAACCGGGCACGATCCCTGACAAGCGCTGTAAGTGGTCGCTGTATTCACCACACAGGTCGTTCCAGATTGGATGTATCCAGTCGGGCAAGTCAGAGTCGTCGTTGTTGTCGTCAGATAAACGCACTGGTTGTTATAAAGTCCGTAACCCGTTGGGCAGGTCGACTGAGCCAAGCAACCATAGGTTGAGCTATAGACATAGCCCGTCGCACAGGTCGTACTAGTGCTGTCCGAAGACGAGCCCGAGCTCCCCGATTTTGCGCATCCAGCGCCCAAGAGTCCCAATCCAACCAACACTAGAAAGAAAATTCGGTTCATCATTTCACACCTCTTTTTTGAATTCGTTTCTCACGAATCCTTAGAGAGGCAAAAGCGATGCCCAACTCCTTTTCCACACTCATCGGTCAGAATCGATCAGAACTGTTTCAGAAGGACATTGTGGATTCCACGATTCGCAACAGGTAGATGGGCCGCGCCCGTCAAACTCTTAGTCAGTCCCCAAAGATGGAAGCGGGCGCCATTCAAGAGCCACATGCTTTTCAGGTTCAAGATTCCGAATCGACCGAACATCCCCCTCGACTGAATAGATCAACCCCAACCAATGAGTCTGCTCGATCACCCGAGTCTCACTCCGTAAAAGCCGGGTCCCCCGAACAGAAAAATTGATCTCCTCCAAAAGCTCGCGCGCCAAAGCCGCCTCCGGCTCCTCTCCAAACTCGACAGCTCCCCCAGGAAGCAACCACTTCCCAGGAGCCATCTTCTGATCCGGCCCCTTAAGAACCATCAAAACAAGCCCATCCTCACGAGCAATGATCCCACGAACATAAATGCGAAACTCCCGCACCACAAAACCCCCACTCAACATCCCCAACCACCACCCAAAAGCCGGTTCCCCAAAAGACAGCCCATGTCTTCCGCTTTTCCGTTGGGGCAAGGGGTTGCGGGCTCCCTGAGATTCAGGGGACATCCGGGA
>JAHBUU010000102.1 GCA_019637895.1 Pseudobdellovibrionaceae bacterium
AAACTATGATGCTCAAAAAGAGTGTCTGGAAGCTTGTTCAAAAAATGCCCAAAAGGGACTGGGTGCAGCGAAAGCGATCAGCGGTTTGATGAATATCGTCAGCGGCTTGACCAATAAAACATGTGGTCAGCAGCAACAAGCAGCAAATCAGATGAAAGATGGATACCAGGGTTATTCGGCCTCTTGTAAGGCGACACAGGCTGCGTGTAACACCTCCTGCGGAGATGCCGAGAATGCGGCCAGAGCTTTGTTGCAAAAGGCGGGATCAGCCTGTGCGGGTGTGACCGATCCAGGGAAACAGGCAGCTTGTACGGCGGCCGCGCAGGCGGTGGTTCAGATTGTTAAGCAAGATGCGGGAAAGACAGCAAAACTTGTCGGTGGGAAAACGGACCAGTGTAAACGTGACTTTTCGAATCGTCTTGCTGGTGCAGCCGAAGTTCTTGAGGGAATTGGCAAGATGCTCTCGCAAGGGCAACAATGTGAAGACGAGAGTGTGGCCGATTCCGGCACGACGAAATCCTGCTCGGAGCTCTCCGAGACCGAGCGTCGTCAGCGTCAAGATTGTATTTGCGAAATCAGTAGCTTCAATCCCGGTTGTGAAAATGCGAGCGGGTCTTCGGAATCCCCTGTCTTTGGCGGATCCGATTTTTCGAGCCCTCCACCGAGCGCTTCGACAAACGTAGAAGCGTCGAATCCTAATGCCGATCCAAACCTTTTCCCGAGTTCGGGAAGTGGCGGAGCGGGAGCCGCAGGTGCTGGAATGCTGGCCGGTGGTGCCGGTGGCGCGCAGGGTATGTCGGCCGCAGGCAGTGGAGACAAAGAAGAAGAAAAGAAAAAGCTGGATGCCAATATCTTAGCGGGTGAAGGCGGCGGCGGTGGTGGTGGTGGTTCTTGGGGCTTTGGGTCCGCAAGTGCTGCTGATGCCAATGGCAAAGGCTCTGGCTCTGGAACGGGCATGAGGGGACTGGCCGGAAAACCGGCGGATCCGACTCTGACCGGCGCTGGCGGTCGTGATAATTGGCAAAAAGTCAGAATGAGATACTCGGATAACCGACCGACCTTCTTGGACGAACAATAAAAGAGGAAGTCATGAAGTACCTTCTAAGTGTGATTTCAATTTTGTCGATGGTAACGACCCCTCTGGATTTCGCGGTTGCGGAAAGCGGGAACGACGGTCAGACGTCGATCCAGGAAATTATGGCTCGTCGAGAAGAGCAACGACGTCGGGAACAAGAGAGTCGCCAAAATTGGGCAAATGGAACAGCAAGCGGCTACGAGGCAAGTGCCATGAATACGTCGGCTGGGAACAGTTTGAATCCGACAATCGATATGAATGCCCCTTCGGCGAACCAATCGGCGAAGGCCGGCCAAGGAAGTAACAGCTCTGCGGGACAGATCGCTCAGATGGTTGGGCAGGCCTTGCAGGCAACGGGTTCTGGAATGATGGGATCCTGTTGCGGAAACCCTGGTGGTGCCGCTTGCTGCGCAAAAGGCGCGATGCTGCTCGGAATGGGTATTCTCGGAATGATGCAGGCAGGGATGAACAAATCGACTGCTGGTCAACACGGTTATGTGGGTGACGTGACTTACGGTGGAAGTGATCCCTATGGGACCGAGACGAATGGGACGGGATCGCCATCGACGTCAGATCCCTTTGCTCCATCGGTCAAAGACAAGATTGCCGAACTCGAAGGAAAAGGTTTCGAGTTCAATGCTAAAAACGGAACGCTTTCCATGCCGGGCGGGAAAAGCTTCAAGCTGAGTGATGTCACGAACAAGGATGCGATGTCGAATATCGGCGTGTCAGCCGACGACTATGCCGCGAACATGGCGGCAGCGGCAGGTTTCGAGAAAAAGGCGATCGGTGACGTTGAAAAAATCGGTGCGCATACAGCCAGTCAGGGAATGGCCGACGGCGGCTCTGGTGGTGGTGGTCTTGGGCGTTCTGTGTCCAGCACAGATGGCAGTGATGATCTTTCTTACCGACAAAAAGCGAATGATCCCAAGCCGACCGTGGCTGGGATGATGAAAAGCTATAACGGAGAAATGATCGGTGTTGCCGGAGACAGTATCTTCGCGATGATGGCTCGTCGCTATCAGCAGAAGCACAAAGAGGAGTCGTTCCTTCCTCCGGATTCGTCCCCAGCCAACTAGGGTAGGATCAATCGATCGTGGGCTTCCAGGCTCTCTCCTTGGACGCCCGTTCCCAGCACCACATTGCGAATCTTTGAAAGGCCTCCGAGAGAGGCCTTTTTTCCAATGACGTTATAACCTTCCAGCAAAGACTCATTTGAAACATTCGAGCTTTGAAATCGCAGGCTCAAAGAGGCCGGTGTTTTTTCCAGAGCCCAGTCTTCGCCGGCATATCTGCGAAGGGCCTTTTTCAAAAGCTCTGCTTCCGGAGCATCGACCGAGAGGAGTCGGAGGCAATCCGACGTTGCTTTGAGGTAATCGATTTCATTGCCCGTCTCATGCCACCATCCTTGGACGGGATGGATATGGACCTTCTCGCCCTCCTGGAGTGCGCGGGTCAAATCGTCATAAAGGATGTTGCTGGCGATCTGGAGTGAGAGGCGTTGCAATAAACGATTCGAATAGAGAGCAGCTCCGATGAAATGCCAACCCTTAGCTGATCCGGGAAGGGCGGCCTTGCCAAAGCCAAGCACTCGCGTCCCCTCATCGGTCCAAACACCTCCGAATTTTTGTCCGACTTCGGGATGCTCCATCACGAACAACGTGGCCAATCGACCCTCGGATTGGTGAGCGGCGAGAGCGTCTTTCATAAAGCCCGGGCGTTGCGGGAGAAAAACCTCGTCACCGTTCATCACCAAAAAATTCTCGTGGCCTTGTAGCGAAGGGGCCGCTTTGGCGATGCCGCCTCCGCTCCCCATCAAGGACGGGGCTTCATCGGAAAAAGAAACTTTCGAGAAGCCATGGTTGATCTCCGTCAGAAGATGGTGAATCTCTGCCGGAAGGTGATAGGTGTTGGCGACAAGGCCCTTGAGGGCCAGCTCTTCCGACCAACTTAGGCTGTAGCAGGCCAACGGAATCCCTAAGAAGGGAAGGGCCGGTTTTGGCAGTCTCAGCGTGTGCGGACGAAAACGGGTCCCTTCGCCTGCGCACAGAAGGAGAAGATTCATAGCTTCTCGTAATTCTTTTCGAGCGCGCCCGCATCGACGAGCACATCGGTGAGAACCTTGTATTCGGGAAAGAACGCCAGGGCCTTCATCACGCGCTTCAGGGTTGGACTCAAATATTTGAGATACCGTCGATCCTGCCGCTGATGGAAGAAGCTGGCGAAACTGCCGCAGGCTTTGAAGCATCTTTGAACGCTTTGGAGCTCATAGATGGTCATGAACTTTTCCCGAGAAAAATCACCCGGCAGATGGGATTTTGATTTTTCGAGGTAATCGTCCATGAGCTTTGCGGTCATCGTTTCGTCGAGATCCGTGTAAGAATCCCGAAGAAGACTGACGAGGTCATATTGAACAGGACCGAGTCGTGCATCTTGGAAGTCGATCACGATCATCTCGTCGAGTTTGATCATCAGGTTTCGCGAGTGATAGTCGCGGTGGGCGATTTTCTTGGGCTCATGATCGAGACGGCGGCAGATATCGAGAAAAGCTTGATCCAGCTCTTTCAAGACCGCATCGAAAGCTTTGTATTTCAAAACTCCGAGGATGAGATTGTCTTTGCCGTAGTTCATTTCCCAAAGAAATTTTTCGGTATCGAACTTCATGTCGAAGGCCGTGCAAGGACCCTTTTGTGCGGTGGCGACATGATGAATTTTAACCATCTGATCGATGGCCATTTTATAGAAAAGAAGAACGTCATTCGGATCCCGGCTTTCCCAAAACTTCCGTTCCAGGGTCAGATCTCCGAGATCTTCGAGCAAGACGACGCCGACGGCAGGATCCATGTCGATGACCGAGGGAACGCGAACTCCGGCTTCATGAAAGTGATTGAGGACGCTCAAAAAGGGGTACTTGGCGGGCTCGAAGGGATCCCAGCGCATCAGAACCCAGGATTGGTGTTCCCTGATGACACGATAGTAGCGTCGGTTAGAGGCGTCACCCGCAAGGGGAAGGACTTTGAGGCCTTCCGGAGAAAGGGCCCGCTCGATGAAACTTTGGACTTCGGGTTCTAAGGGCTGCATGTCTTTCATGCTGCCCGAGGCTCATGGGAAAGGCAAGACGGGCTCGGGAGCCCGTCTGGATGAATATTTAGGCCTCGCCTTTGGCCTCAAAGAACATGAGAGTCAGGACTTCCTTGAGCCCCTTCTCGGTCAGAGGAGCTCTGTCCAGCTCCAAGGTGTTCACGAGCAATTCATCTTTGAGGTCCGAGAGGATCTGCGATGACTCGCTGATTTCGTGCGAACCCTTCAGGGATCCCGTCACCAAGAGAGGATCTTGAGAGGAGCGCGGACTCGAAACATATTCCAAGATGATCTGCTGACACTTTTCATCGAGGGTTTCGATGTCCTCGATGAAAAGTGTCATCGCACCCAGCTTGATCAGATCTTCAGAACTGGAAATTTGTTCGCCGAGGTCGATCAGAGGCGCAAAGGCCCAACGACCCGTCATCTCATGCAAAAGCAAGGCGGCCTTTTTGATTCGATGAGCATCGTGTCCGTGCAGATGGACCAGATTGGAAACAAGTTTTGGAAGATCGGGCGAGATCGGTTCCTCGTCTTCGATCTCGAAAGAATCTTCATCCAGCAAGTGCAAAGCTGGGGTCGGGGCTTTCTCTGTGAATCTGAGGTTGTGCTCGGCTCTTTCCAGATAGTCCTTATAGAGACTGGGCTCCAGAACCATTCTGACCACTTGAGCGATCTGAAGATGGCTTTCAGGTGACAGGTCGGCTCCTTTTGGAATCACGGCTGTCCCCAGATAAGCGTTCTCGATTTTCAACGGAATATAAAGGTCTCGTTCGCGAACGATGACGCCTCCATCTCCGGTGAGATGGTTCACATCGGCCAGTCGACGCAGCTCAAGGCCTTTGCCGAACCGGTTCGAAAGAAGCTGTTTGAGCTTTTCAATCGTCTGATCTTGTTGCGGGCTATTTTGCATTCGGATAACTCCCCGACAAAGAGTCATTCCAAAAGGCGTGCCGTGAATTGTCCCTTTCGTGTGAGGCCTTGTAACTAGAGGGGTTCTCCCGAAGAGGACTCCCAGAGGTGTTCTTAAATAGTGGAAACCTCGAGGTTTTTGAGAGGAGAAAAAAAGATATGACCACAATGTCGACAAAAGCCGGTTCGGAAAAAAACAAAAAGGCCTTTTCGAAAGTCTCGAAAAGGCCTGTGAACTTCTGATCGTTTAAGAATTTCTTACCGGGCAATTTTCCGTTTATCGAGGCCGTATTTCTCGACCTTCATGATGAGACCGGCGCGGCTGATGCCAAGTTCTTTCGCCAATTTGGACTTGTTCCATCCTGTGCGGCGAAGACCTTCGCGGATCATGTCCCGCTCGAGCTCTTCAAGAGCGTCTTTCAATTTTCCCTGCAGGCGGGAACCTTGAACTTTGTTCTTTTCCCCAGCCTCGAGGATCTTCGGAGACAGATTCTCGGCCATCAGTTTGTTCTCTTCACCGGAAAGAACGCAGAGACGTTCGATCTCGTTCTGAAGTTCACGAACGTTTCCAGGCCATGGATAATCATAAAGCTTTTCCAAGGCGCGTTTGTTCAGAACCTTTTTTGCAGATCCCGGAGCCTGATCGGCCACCTTTTGCAGGAAGTAGTCGGTCAGATAAGGGAGATCTTCTTTGCGCTCACGCAGCGGCGGAACGCGGATGTTGATGACGTTCAAGCGATAGTACAAGTCTTCCCGGAAGGTTCCTTGTTCGACCATCTCTTTGAGATTTCGGTTTGTTGCCGCGATGATCCGAACGTCGACTTTGCGAGTCTCGGTCGAACCGACGGGAATGAAAGTTCCCTCTTGCAATACGCGAAGGAGTTTCACCTGCATGGTCGGAGAGGTATCCCCGATTTCATCCAAGAAGAAGGTTCCCTTGTCGGCCATTTCGAAAAGACCTTTTTTGTCTTTCACGGCACCGGTGAAGGATCCTTTGACGTGACCGAAAAGTTCGGATTCCAACAGGTTGTCGTTGAAGGCCGAGCAGTTCTGAATCACGAAAGACTTGTCTTTACGGTGTGAGTTGTAATGAATCGATCGCGCGATCAATTCTTTACCCGTTCCGTTTTCACCTTGGATAAGAACCGTGGTGTCAGCATTTTTGATCTTGTCCAAAAGCCCGTACAGGGACTGCATCGGCTTGGATTTTCCGATCATGTTGTCATAGCGGAAACGATGACCCAATTCCTTGTTCAACTCTTTGATGCGGTTTTCGCGCGAGCTGATTTCGAGGTGCAGGGTGACAATTTCATGAGCCACAAGTTCGCACAGTTCAGTGAAATGACCACGGTCTGCGTCGTCCAGATACTTCATCTTAGACATGCATTTTTCGATCATTTCGCCAGAGCAACCAACGGCGGCCAAGCGGTCGCGGATCTCATGGATCCGAGCGGTGTGATCGGCGTCTTTGAAAAATCCCATGGCGACGACAGTTCCGACGAAATCATTCTCGATCAGGATCGGGAAAATTCCGACGTCATATCCGGCCATATCCCATTTGCGGATGGAATAACGATTGCTGGAAATTCGAAGATCATCAATCGACTTTGTCACCAGCTCGGCGATGGATTGTTGAGCAACTTCCTTCGACATCAGGTGCGCGGTGGCAGGATTGCAGAAGGTCAGTTTTTCGTTATCGAATCCCTTGAGCAGACCGCGCTCGTCCGTGAAGACGACATCGATGTTCCACCAAGAACCAAGAATCTGTTTGAGCTTCTTGATGACGTGAATGTGTTCAAACTCGTCCCAATTGATCATGTACTCTCCTTTGAGCGGTCAAATGACTGTCAAAAGATTCATCGTCAAAATTTTGGGCAGACTTAACTGGACGAAAGTGAGGGGTGTCGTTTTATCCGTCAGTTTTTCGACCAGAGAATGGACAACTAGACTTTGGCCTGGAGTTGCCAGAACTGAAGATAGTGTCCTTCTTTGGCAAGAAGGCTTTCGTGTTTTCCTTCTTCGACAATTTCGCCGTTTTTCATAACGACAATTCGGTCGGCATTTTGGATCGTGGAAAGACGATGAGCGATGACCAATGAAGTGCGGCCGCTCATCAGTTGATCGAGGCCCTTCTGGACCTCGCGCTCGCTCGTGCTATCGAGGGCACTGGTGGCCTCGTCCAAAACAAGAATCGGCGCATCCTTGAAGATCGCCCGGGCGATACTGATCCGCTGCTTTTCGCCTCCGGACAGTAAATTTCCGCGATCGCCGACCCGGTTTTCAAAACCGCCTTTCATCTTTGAGATGAAATCGTAGGCGTTGGCTGATTTTGCCGCATCGACGATTTGTTCCGGACTGCGTTCCAGATCACCCGCATGGATGTTTTCGGAGATGCTTTCCGAGAACAGAAAGACGTCCTGACTGACGACGGCAACGTGGCGGCGCAGAGCCATCAGGTCGAAATCGCGTAAAGGAATATCGTCGATCAGAATCTCTCCTTCGGTGGGATCATAGGTTCTGGTCAAAAGATTCACCAAGGTCGATTTTCCACTGCCACTTTGGCCGACGAAGGCGATCTGCTCTCCGCGACGGATCGTCAGATTGATGCCCCGAAGATTTGCGATTTCTCCACCATACGAAAAGCCGACGTTTCGGTAGGTGATCGTGGACCAATTTTCGGGAAAGGCTTGGCCTTTGCCTTCGGGAATCTCGCCGGAATCATCCAGCATCTTGTAAACGCGATCCGCAGCCACCACGGTCTCTTGGATCTTGACGTAGGATTCCTGGAGCTTTTTGAGCGGCACGTTCATCATCAGCATAGATGTGAGGAAGGCCAATGCGTCCCCTGGTGTCTGAGCGCCTTTTTGGATTTCGATCCCGAAATAATAAAAGACGAAAAGGATCGCGCAGATCGCCGTGAATTCGTTCACCGGCCCCATGATCTCGATGCGCGATTGGGATTTTTTTCGGATCTGCAGATAAAGTTCCGACTGTTTGTGCAGCTTCCCGGTCATCCATCCTGCCAGATTGAAGCTTTGGATCGTCTTGACGCCGTCGATGCTCTCTTTGATGGTTGAGGTGATTTTTTCGAATTGCTCTTGGCTGAGAGTGACGTACTTGCGAATGCTGCGTGAAACCTGCCGGAGGAACCACAGCAGGAACGGCAAAATGATGAAAACGAACAGAGTCAGTTTCCAATTCAACCACAGCAGGTTGCCGATCAAAAATACCGCTAACAAGGGCTCACGGAAAAAGTCGGCAAGCATCTGATAGCCATCAAGAATGTATTTCGTGTCATTCAGAATGCGGCTCATGAGACCGCCAGAGCCCGATGCATAGTCGCCGTGGAATCCGGCCGAGAGTTTCATGAATTTCCCCTGAAGACGTTCCCTGAGGCCGTTGACGACCCATTCGGAAATCATCTTCATGGTGAACAGATGAAAGTACCGGGAAACCGCGACCACGAGGCCGAGGGAGAGGATGTAAATCGCGACGATCTCGAGATCGCCCAGTGCTCGGCCTTCTTGCAGAGTATTCTGAAGATCCCGTACTCGGAGAGCCATCTGGGAATAGGCGAGAGAGTTCGCGATTCCCATAAAGGCGACGAGGGCGACATACTTCTTGTAAGGCTTGACCTCGGAAATCAGCCTTTTGACCGTTGGACTCATGAAGCTTCTATATAGCGCTTTAAGTACTGTCCGGTCAGGCTTTTTTTGACCTTCATCACTTGGGCAGGTGTGCCTTGGGCGACGATTTGGCCGCCTTTTCGGCCCGCTTCGGGCCCCAGGTCGATGATATAGTCAGCTCCGCGGATGACGTCCTGGTTGTGCTCGACCACGATGACACTGCCTCCGGCTTCGATCAGGCGATGAAGAACTTTCATCAAAAGATCAATCTCGCGGAAATGCAGTCCTGTTGTCGGTTCATCCAGGATGTAGAGGGTCGATTTCTGCTGAACTTGAGACAGCTCTTTGGCGATCTTCAGGCGCTGGGACTCGCCTCCGGACAGCGAGCTGGCTGGTTGACCCAATGTCAGATACTCCAGGCCGACTTCTTTCAATACGGACAAAGGCTTTCGAATATTTGGATGAGCCACAAAGAAAGACATGGCGTCACTCACGGTCATAGAGAGGATCTGAGAGATGTTTTTCCCTTTGTATTCGATCTCGAGGATTTCGGGTCGGTACTTTTTCCCGTCGCAGACATCGCAGGGGATGACGACGTTATCCATGAACATCATGTCGATTTCTTCGAAGCCGGTCCCTTTGCAAGAGGGGCAGCGCCCACCGTCAACATTCAAACTGAAGGTCCCCGGGGTATATCCTCGGGCCTTTGATTCGAAAGTGGCGGCCATGATGGAGCGAATGGCATCGAAGGCCTTCAAGTAAGTCACCGGTGAGCTGCGTGCGGATTTTCCAATGGGGGATTGGTCGATCATCACGACGTTTTTGATATTTTCAACACCCTCGAGTTTGTCGAAAGGTTGCGCCGGAAGATGGTCGATATCCAAAGCCCGAGCCAGGGCCGGGTACAGAGTCTTTGTGACCAGGGTCGATTTGCCAGATCCGCTGACACCCGTGACGGCGACCAAGCGGTGCAAAGGGAAGGTCACATCAATATTCTTCAGATTGTGTCCCTTGGCTCCGGACAGAGACACCTTGAAGCGATAATTCTCAAGATCCACAGGGCGCACATCGCGCAAGGACACTTGTGATTTGTTCGGGAGCAGATAAGAGGCCGTATTGGACTGAGGAAAGTCGTAGAACTTTTCCGTGGGTCCTGAATAGACGACTTCCCCGCCGAGGGATCCTGACCCAGGGCCCATTTCAATGATGTTTTCGGAACTTCGGATCACGTCGTGATCATGTTCGACGACAACAAGGGTGTTGCCCAGATCTCGCAGGTCTTTCAAAATGGAGATCAATCGATCGTTGTCACGAGGATGCAATCCCACCGTCGGCTCATCGAGGACATACAGGCTTTGCGAAAGCCCCATGCCGAGCTGGTTGGCCAGAATCAGACGTTGGTATTCCCCGCCCGAAAGAGTCCGCGTTTCCCGGTCCATGCTCAGGTAATGCACGCCGACTCTCATCAGGAATTCCAGCCGGGAGCTGAGTTGCTTTAAAACTTCTCCGGCGACTTCCACTTGGGCGCCGGACAGTTTGAGGCCCTTGAAAAAAGCGCAAAGATCTTCGACCGTCATGGCCGAGAGTTCCGTGATGGATTTGCCAGCGACAAAAACGTGATTCACTTCTTTTCGCAGTCGCGAGCCTTCGCAGTCGGGGCAGATGAACGGACTGCGATAACGGGCGATGAAAACCCGCACATGCATTTTGTATTTCAATTGATCCAGATATTCGAAAAGCCCCTTCACACCGAAAAAGCCTTCGGTCCCGTTCCAGATCATTTCCC
>JAHBUU010000103.1 GCA_019637895.1 Pseudobdellovibrionaceae bacterium
GGCCTGAGGAATGCTTTGAACTCCACAGCCCGACAGGAACACAAACCCCAACATCAAAAGCGCCAAACGAATTCCGTTCATGAGATCTCCTTCTGCTGGAACAACCAGCGCCCTTTTCTTTTAGCGGAACGTGAGGCCGCACTCAAATGACCCTGTGGGATTTGACTTTACGCGCAAGTTTTCGGCATGCTGAAAGGCACGTGGATCATCTGGCGTCTCCTCCTCTCAAAGTCCGACAGCACGACGATTTTTTATTCGTCGAGAAGCTCAGTGGCTTCAACACCCATGCTCCCGATCTGGGAAAATGGGGCCTTTTCGAACTGCTGAAAACGGAATGGGGGGAAAACCTCTTCGTGGTCCAACGCCTCGACAAGGGCACCTCGGGCGCCATGATCTTCGCTCGCAGCAAAGAGGCCGCTGCCACCTTCGGAGAGCTGTTCGAGCGCCACGAAGTCAAAAAACATTACCTTTTCGTCACGGATCGCCGGACGGGTCTGAACAACTTCACTCACCGCTCGCGCATCGAAAAATCCGGAAACACCTTCGTCAGTGATCCCGATTCGACCGAGCCGAATGCAAAAACCGTTTTCAAAAAAAAGGCGACCCTGCCCTTCGGTGAACTCTGGGAGGCCTTCCCCGAATCCGGAAAGCCCCATCAGATTCGCCTTCACGCCGCTGATCAGGGGCTGCCGATCCTGGGTGATCACGAACACGGGGGCTCCGCTTTTCCTCGACTCTGCCTGCATTCTCAGTCCGTCGCCTTTCATTGGAAAGGGAAAGACTGGACATTCGAAGCCACCTCTCCGGGCTGGGCTCGCCCTCTGCCCTCTGAACACGCTCTGATTTTGGATGCCATCCAATCCCGCTCGGCCCTTTACGATCTGTCGGCTCCAGGCACAGACTGTCTGCGCCTCGTTCATCAAGAGGTCGATTTCTGCCGCATCGATCAGTACGGATCTCAATGGGCCGTGAACTGGTATGCCGAAAAAGCGCCGACCGGAGCAGACCTGGATTTTTTCGAAACCCTGTCCAAGGAATTCGGAAAACAGATTTTCATTCGCCATATGCACGACCGCGGCCGCGATCCCCTGACCCAGGATTTCTGGAAGATCGGCGAGGTTCAGGATCGCTGGGAGGCCTTGGAAAACGAAGTTCGCTTTGAGCTGCGCACGGATTCAGGCTTATCTGCCGGTCTGTTCCTGGATCAGCGGGTGAATCGCGCCTGGGTCCGTCACCGCTCTTTGGATCTGAAGGTCCTCAATCTGTTTTCGTACACCGGCGGTTTTTCCGTGAATGCGGCCTTGGGTGGCGCCCGTGAAATCTGCACGGTCGATGTCAGCCCCAAGTTCAACGAATGGGGCGCCAGAAATTTTGAATTGAACGGCCTGGACCCGAAAGCTCCGGGTGTCGAGTTCTGGAATCAGGATTGCCTGCTTTTTTTAAAAGGCGCCAAGAAACGCAATCGCAAATGGGATCTGATCCTGTGCGATCCCCCCTCTTTCGGGCGCTCCAAAGAGGGCGTTTTTAAAATTCAAAAAGATCTCCCTATGCTGATCGGTTTGCTGCTCGACGGTCTGAACCCCAAGGGCCAGATTCTCTTTTCCTGCAACTATGAAGGCTGGGATCTGCAAGAGATGAAACGGATCATTTCCTCAGCTCGCGGTCTTCGTCGGATCGAACTCCGCGATACGCCCGCTCAGGGCCTCGACTTCGAACGTCCCGATCAGACTCCGCTCATGAAATCCATCATCATCGCCGGTCAGTAAAGCCGATTGAGAGGCAGAGTGTATTTGCCGGGAGCGTACTCGCGGCGACGAGAGCTGAGCAGCTCTTTGAATTCTTTTTCGGAATTCGAGGCGCTGGCATAAGGGAAGATGGCGATGCCTCCTCGCGGAGTGAATTCGCCGATCACTTCGATGAATTTCGGTTTCATCAATTTGACCAAGTCATCGCAGATCTTTTGGATGCAATCCTCGTGAAAGTCCCCGTGATTGCGAAAGCTGAACAGATACAACTTCAACGACTTGCTTTCGACCATTTTGCGGTCGGCGATGTAGTTGATGAACACCTTCGCGAAATCAGGCTGAGCGGTTTTGGGACACAGGCTGGTGAACTCGGTGCAAACAAAAGTCGTCCAGGCGATCTTGCCGGGATTTTTGTTGTCGAAGGCTTCCAAAACGCCCGGATCATAGGTCTCGGGATAATTTGTTTTGCTTTCTCCGAGAGAGAAATTTTTCAGCTCTTGCGGGTTTCTGCCCTTTTTGGATGCCATCGGAACCTCGATTTCAAAGACCGCACCTTAGCGGAAACAGGGCTGAAAGTCACCCAGGCGGACCTTTTTGGTCACTTCCTGAAGATTCTCCCCGTCTAAAAACTGACAGTCGTGAGAGCGGAAAGGACCGTGATATCAGACTTTATTGACTGAGAGGTGAACCGTGAAAAAAACCGTTCTTTTGATGGCCTTTTCGGCAGCGGCTCTGTTGTCCGCCTGTCAAAAAGACACCAATAATAACTCCCGCCCACCGGAGGAGCCGATCGTCGAAGATTGGAACTTCGAGACCGCGCCTTATTGCGATCAACGGGTGATCAATACGTATAACCGTGTGATCAACAATGCGACCGAGTTCGCCTGGAATGGCCGCATCAGCAGCCTCAGGAACCTCGTCTCGGCCTGTGGTCAGTTGCGCTCGCTCATGAGAAACGGCAGCTGTATCGCCACCGATCTGACCACGGGGAACTTGATCCTGGTCGGATTCAGCGACGTCGCCGGAATCTGTGAACAGGCCAACCTTTACGACAATACCTATGACCGCGGACGCAACGACTTCTCTTCGAAGCCGGGCGAACAGCGCCAGAAGAATTTCAATCTGGACAGCATCCGTAAAAAAGGAATTCGTGAAGCGACCCAAAAACAGCCCCGCGTGAAACGCGGTGAGCGGCCGAACCCGCCCGCCCAGTCAGGCGCGCGAGGACGTTGATCCGAACATCCTTTTGAGGACGTCGGTGGCCGAGTCCTGGGTTCTCAGGAAATACTCGGCCATCAAAATTCGTTTTTGTTCTTCGGAGAGGTCGCTATTGCGGCCTCTTCGGTTTTCACGGTCTCTCATGATCTGGAAGAGACTCAAAGCCCCCGCCACCGAGATATTGAAACTCTGAACGAAGCCCGTCATGGGAATGATCACCACTTCGTCGGCGGCCTCGATGATTTCCGCCGAAGCGCCGTGTTTTTCATTTCCAAGCACGATGGCCGAAGGCACAGAAAAGTCCACGTCCTGAATCGGTTTTGCCCGTTCGTTCAAGGCCGTCACGACGATCTTTTTCCCCTGGCGCTTCAGCTCGGCGATCGCTTCAGAGGTTTTTTTGTACTTGGTGACTTCGACCCATTTGTCGGCGCCCTGGGTGACCCGGTTTGCTTCTTTGAATTTTTCCTGGGTTTCGATCACATGGAAGTTCGCAAACCCCAGGCCCTCGCCGGTCCTCATGACCGCCGACAGATTGCCGCGATCATAAATGCCCTCCATCACCACGGCGATGTCGAAACAACGTCCCTGAACGACCTCTTCGATTTTTTTCCCTCGAGCGGCCGTCAGCAAAGGCCCGATGTGTTCAATCACCAGTTCATGATGAACTTGCAGGCCCGCTTCGATGGAAAGCTCGCTCTTGAAAGGAAACATTACTTCAGCAACACCTGAGGATTCTTGGTCAGATCCCGAGTGATGTTCTTTTGATGGGCCTCGATGGTTCCGCCACCGATCTCGAGGAGCTTCGCATCCCGCCACAGGCGCTCGACGACGTACTCACCGACATATCCGTAACCGCCCAACACCTGAATGGCGCGATCGGCGACGTTTTTTCCCATGGTGGTTGCAACCAGCTTCACGCCGTCGCTGTCCAAACGATTGCCCTCTTTGGTGAGATCCATTCGGCGAGCGGTATCGTACAGATACACGCGGCAAGCCTGATATTCCGCATAGGAATCAGCGATGTATTTTTGAATTTGACCGAAGTGACTGAGGGACTTTCCGAAAGCCTCACGCTCCTGCGCATAACGGGTCATGACCTCCAAAGAGCGGCGAGCGATCCCGGTGGACATCGCAGCCAGGGTCAGACGCTCGAGCTCGAGGTTTCGCATCATGTGCAAGGCACTGTCGCCTTCGTGACCGACCAAACGGTCGGCGGGAATCCGGCAATCCTGGAAAACCAGCTCGGCCGTATTCGAAGCACGCATGCCAAGTTTGTCGTGGATCTTTTGACCCACTTGAAAACCCGGATCGGTTTTTTCAACGATGAAGGTGGAAATTTGCGCACGGCCATTTTTTTCGCCGGTCTTGGCGTACACCCAGATGAAATCGCAAGGTGTGCGGTTTTCATCGATGGTGCCGTTCGTGATCCACATTTTACGGCCGTTGATGATCCATTCGTTGCCTTTTTTAACCGCTGTCGATTCCATTCCCAGAACGTCGGTCCCAACAGCGGGTTCAGACATCGCCATGGCGCCGATCCATTCGCCCGAGGACAGTTTCGGCAGATACTTTTGTTTCTGCTCTTCGCTGCCGTTCACCGCCAGGTTGTTCACAGCCAGCATCGAGTGGGCAAGGTAAGCCAAAGCAAATCCGGGATCGGAAGCAGAAAGCTCTTCGTAGGCGATGACCGCCGCGGTGGCATCCATTCCGGCGCCGCCGTACTGCTCAGGGACCGTGATACCCAAAAGACCCAATTCGCCAAGCTGACGGAAAAGACCCAGGTTGAACTCTTCTTTGCGGTCGTATTCGTGAGCCTGGGGCTCCACTTCGCCCTGCGTGAAGGCGCGAAGGCTTTCTCGCAGCATGCCGTGTTCAGGGGTGGGCGTGAAAATATCGAACTCTTTCCAATCAAACGACATGCGGTCCTCCAGATCTCGTCAAGAACCCCCTTTTTCCCTTGCGGATGCAGATGAAAGCAAGTTGAATTTGGGCCCGAAAGAGGGAAAGAGCATGAAATCTGCCATCCTCAGCATCGGAACCGAACTCACCGACGGCCAGATCACCAATCGGAACGCCGCCTGGCTTTCCGCCAAGACAAAACCCCTGGGCTTTCGCTGCGTCCTGCATCTGTGCGTCCCCGATGATCGCAGCCGGATTCTCGAGGCCCTCAGGCTTTGCGAAGAGCAGGCGGATTTGATTCTGCTCACCGGTGGACTGGGGCCGACTTCAGATGACTTCACCAGAGACTTGGTCGCGGAATGGTCCGAAGAGCCATTGACCTTTGACGAAAGCTCTTGGCGGCATGTGAACGAACGACTGACGTCACGAGGCTACGAAGTTCACGATTTTCAAAAACAACAATGTTTTTTTCCACGAGGTTCGAGCATTTTGCCGAACACCCAAGGCACCGCCAACGGCTTCAGACTGCAAGTTCGCGGGATCGACACCGTCGTGCTGCCCGGACCACCACGCGAAGTCGAAGCGGTCTGGAACGATCACGTCGAGCCTTGGCTCAAGAATCGCGGACATGTGCTGGATCCCATCGAAACAAGAGCCTGGCAACTGGTCGGATTAGCCGAGCCGGAAGTCAACGCCATGATGGAGCCGCTCGTTCAGGGACAGAATCTCGAGGTGGGCTACCGAGTGCATCAGCCCTATGTTGAATTCAAAATCAGCTTTCCTCGCTCGCAACAACGCAAGGCTCTGTCTTTGGTGCAAAAGATCGAAGAGACTTTGAAACCTTGGACCCTGGTCAAAGACGACCAGGATCTGGCCTCACTCCTGACCACGAAACTCAAAAGTCACCGCAAAATTTTCGTCGTCGACGAGGTGACGGGTTCTTTTCTTTTTCAAAGAATGGGCTCGGCTCTTTTCAGGGAATCCGGGATCGAATCCGTTCAGTTCGCGAATCGCCAGTCCACCTTTGCCGACGGGCTCTTGCTGCAGCTCGTGGCTTTGGAGGAAACCCGCATTCGCGTTTCGTGGAATGAAAAGAGCACCGACATCGAAGCCCCGATGAAGTCACCGATGATGGCGGAACGCCGGAAGCAGTACTTTGCTGAAATGGCGATGGCCTGGTGGTTGCGAGAAATCGGCTCCTAAAACAGACAGGCCGCGATCACGAGAACACCGACGCCGAAAGAAATCAGAGTCGCCTTTCGGTACGGCTTCACCGTCCACGCCAGCCACAATCCGGACAAGGTGACGAGGATCAGAGCGATCCCAAAAAAGATCTCGTACAAGCGCATCAGTGTCGGACCATGGCCCTTATGCAGCTCGATCAGACGCTTCAGGATGGTCGGAGTCACCTTCGAGACGATGAGGGTCTCGCCGTCTTTTGCGGCCACGTAATGAACACGCGTGGCAGGGCGGAAAATGAAATCCGTTTTTGAACCTCGAATGTATTCGAAATCAAAATCGATTCCTTGTTGCTGAAAGAGCTCTCGGAAAAAAGCCTCTTGAGCGGCCATTTCCTCGGGGACCTGAGCCTGAACACGGAAGGCTTCGATTTTTTCCTGATCCCCTTTGAAACCCAGCAAATAGGCGACGCCGGTCAAAGGCATGATCAGCATCAGCGGCAAAAAAACAGCCGCAATCACCAAATGGACATAAATCATCAGCTTACGTGTTGGCATAAGCACCCGGTGATAGCCACAAAGGACGGGCTTGTCATGCCTTCCGCTTCCATTTTCATTTGGTTTTCAGTTTGCTGGTTATAGATTCGTGATCGGTCCAAAGGACTCATCCAGGATTTTCAGCAGTGGATGATCGTTGGCCACACGCGCTCGGCCTTCGACTTCAACCACAGTCATCAGTTCCTCGGGGGCTTTGGTTTTCTCTTCGAATTCCGAGATCTTCATGATGTGCGCTCGGCTTTTCTCCGTTTCTTCCACCCAGGCCTGATAAGAGGCTTCGCTCAGCTTGAAGGCCATGGTTCCGAACTTGGAACTTTTTTTGGATTCCGCCGAATCTCCCACCTTGGTCACGAAGGCTTCGCGGATGATTTCTGTCATGAACAGGGCCGAGTTCTTGATCAGAGATTCAAAATACATTTTTCCGACCGGGCCTTTTCCCAAATAGGGAACCTGCTTGAAGGCTGGTTTGACTTTTTGTTTACCCGTGACACGGATCAACCCATGACGTTCCAGCCCGATCAGGTATTTGTCCGTCGATCGTTGATTCAATCCCCAGGCTTCGGCGATCTGCTTCGGGGACTCACCAGAGAAGAGCTTCATCAGATAGGCAAAGTAAGTTTTGTTCTTGGAAAGAAACGCTTCCTGCTCTTCGGTAAAACGTTCGTCTTTGACGTTTTGATCCTTTGCCAGATTTTGCAAATCGGCGAGATCAATCTCCAAGATTTCACACAGCTGCAGCAGTCGGGTCAGAGTCATTTCCTCTTGTCCCAGAATCCGCTTCACGGTGGGCACGGAACAATCCAACTGCTCGGCCAGCATCTCGTAAGTGAGGCCACGTTTTTTCAGCAGGTCTTTAATCACGGATTTCAATTGCTGTGCTTTGAAGTCTTGCATGATTCCCCCTAGAACCCGATGACCCTAAATGTTTCGATCCGTCCGACGGTCCGCTGTCCCCGTTTGCCCGGTCTGAACTCGCGTTCTTTCAGGATTTCGATTTCCGATTGGTCGTTATTAAAGACCACCAAAGCTTTCAAGATCAGCGCGAGGTATTTCATCACAGACTCCTTTTGCACCGCCCATCGGCCGTGCTCCTGTGATCAAAATCGCCAAAACGGCGCCGCTTCTCAAGCCCGAAAGGGAAGAGATCATAAATCGATCCTTTTTGTCAATTTAAGGGTTCAAAAGGCGGATAGATATCATATTTCGATACCAAAAATGAAACTTTTCCGTCCTTAAGCACACCCCACGCTGAAACCACAATTGGGGCAGCGGTAACAGCCCGAATGCAGTTCCGTGGCCGATCCACACTCGGGACACTTCACGAAAGGATTTTCGGTCGGAGCCGTCTTTGCTGCCGACAGCGGCTGTCCGCCTTTGCTGCCGTCACGATAGACCGCCACGGATTTCAGACCCAATTCCCAGGCACGCCAGTAGACCTTTTCAATCTGCTCGACCGTTGCCTGTGCCGGCAGGTTGACGGTTTTTGAAATGGCTCCGCTGAGGAAAGGCTGGACCGCCGCCATCATTTTCAAATGTGCCTCGGCGGACAGCGCCTCCGATCCCGTCGCACAAGCAAAGACGGCTCGATGCTCGGGCTTGAGATCAGCGCAGGGACCGACCGAGTTCATTCTTTTCACACAGGCCAAGGTATTTTTGATTTCCTGTTCGCCGTAACCAAGCTTTCGCAACGCAGGCTCGACGGACTGATTGACGATTTCGACCTCGCCTCCGCCCGCGAGCTTTTTTCTTTTGTTCAAAGAAAAATCCGGTTCGATCCCCGTGGTATCGCAGTCCATCAGCAAGCCGATGGTTCCGGTTGGTGCGATCACCGTGGCCTGCGCATTGCGAACACCTTTCACCGAGGCTCGCTTCAAGGTTTCACGCCAGACATCTTCGCAAAGACCCCGTAGGCTCTCAGGAAGTCGGTCCCAGGAAATCCCGCCCAGCGCTTTCTGATGTTTCTTGAGAATCTTGAGCATGGAGGTTTTATTTTTCTTGAAACCGGGGAAGGCGCCTTTTTTACCCGCGATCTCGGCGCTCGTGCGATAAGCCGTCCCATGCATCAAGGCCGTCAGCATCCCCGCCCATGCACGCCCCTCGTCACTGTCATAAGCGATCCCAAGCCGCATGAGCAAAGACCCCAGGTTCGCAAACCCAAGGCCCAAAGGACGATACTGATGAGAGTGAATCGCGATGGTTTCGGTCGGATAACTGGAGTGATCGACCAAGATATCCTGAGCCAGATAAATCACTCGAGCCGCATGCTGAAACCCCGCCGCATCGAACTGCCCCTGATCATCGAAAAATTTCGTCAGATTCAAAGAAGCCAGATTGCAAGCGCTGTCATCAAGGAACATGTATTCCGAACAAGGATTGCTCGCTCGGATTTCCCCGTTGGCAGGACAGGTGTGCCATTCGTTGATGGTGTCGTGGAATTGCAATCCCGGATCGGCACAGGCCCAGGCCGCCGTCGCGATTCGATTCCACAACTCTTTCGCCGGAAACTCGCGGACCATTTTTCCGTTGGTGCGAGCCCTGAGCGGCCATGATTTGTTTTCTTTCACCGCTTTCAAAAATTCATCGCTGACCCGAACCGAGTTGTTCGCATTCTGGCCGGAAACCGTTTTGTAAGCGGCCCCTTCGAAATCCGAAGGATAACCCGCTTTGATGAGGACCCGAGCTTTTTCTTCTTCCTTCATTTTCCAGTCGATGAATTCGGGAACTTCGGGGTGATCGATATCGACGACCACCATCTTTGCGGCCCGACGAGTCGTGCCGCCGGACTTGATGGCACCCGCACCTCGGTCCAAAACTTCCAGAAAGGAAATCAATCCCGAAGACGTGCCACCGGATTGAAGTTCTTCATAACGACTGCGAAGAGTCGAAAAATTCGTCCCCGTTCCAGAGCCGTATTTAAAAAGCCGCGCTTCGGTTTTTGCGAGCTCGAAAATCCCCTCGATGCTATCCGAAAGACTTTGAATGAAGCAGGCCGAGCACTGCGGACGCTCGTAGGCGTTATGATATGCACGAATGGATTTTTTCTTTTCATCCCAGGCGTAAACAGTGTTTTCGGATTCAAGATCGTAGGACTCCCACAATCCGGCATTGAACCACACGGGGCTATTAAAGGCCGCCCGCTGAGTAAACAGCAGATATCGGAGTTCCTCGGAGAAGTTTTCCAGCTCCGAAGCGGAGGAAAAGTATTTCTGCTTTTTCGCCGACTGGACAATGGCGCCGACGACCCGATCCACGAGCTGACGAATGGACTTTTCATGACCCGTGCGAGGCACTCCGCTTTTGCGAAAATATCGACTCGCCGCAATTTCAACCGCGAGCTGGGACCAACTCTCGGGGCACTCGATCCCCTTCATCTCGAAATGAACACGCCCTTGAGGATCCCGGATCACCGCATCCGTTTTTTTCCAGCGCAGAAGCGAGTCGGCTGTCTTTCCCTGGGTGAAAACAGAGGGAACTTTCAAACCGGGACGAGTCGTCTTTTTTGCCATTTCGTCAGATCTCCTCGGGAATGACGGAGTCTCGCGGCGAGGACTCCCCTTTTCCATTGAAACAGAACTCCCTCGGTGAGAGAAAGAAAATCCGATGGAAAGAATTTATCTCGATTACAATGCGACGACGCCCCTCGATCCTCGGGTTTTCGAAATCATGAAGCCCTATTTCATCGAGCATTTCGGAAACCCCGCCAGCGGCCAACATGCCTGGGGATGGACGGCGGAAACCGCACTGCAACGGGCGCGCACACAAACCGCGA
>JAHBUU010000104.1 GCA_019637895.1 Pseudobdellovibrionaceae bacterium
TTTTTATAGCCTCGGGAGCTTTGCTGAGATCGGCGCTCATTTTGTCTCTCCTAGGGATAAAAAAACCTGAAGCAGAAACGCCTCAGGCTTTCTGAAAACGATTTTGGAATCGACTATTTTTTGACTGGAGCTGCGGCCGGTGTCGGAGCCGCAGCCGTCGGCGCTGGAGCGGAAGCCGCCGCGATCACACCACAAAGAATCCGGTCACCGGCATCCCCGGCTGGCTGGCTCTTGTAATCGTCGGCTTTGGCGTGAACAACCAGGGCCGCCCCTTGTGGTCCGCGCAAAAATCCGTGATCTTTTTTGGTGAGGCTGACTCCTTCGTTCACGACTTTCAACTTTGCGGTCCCATCCGTTGCCACGGTGATATTCGACATATCACCAGCATGAGGCCCACCGTCGACATGGCCGTGTTTGTGACCTTGCGGATTAAAGTGAGGACCAGCAGACGTGAATTTTGGGCTGACGCACTCGCCACGTTCATGAACGTGGAAGGCTTTCTCGCCCGGGGTCAGGCCCTTCAGATTGAGTTCGATTTGTACGCCCTTCGACAGCTCGGTCAGAACGGCCGTTCCCATCTTTTTCCCTTGAGCATCCATCATCTGGATGGTGACGGTTTCGTTGACGGCAGCGGCGGAAAAGCCAAAAATCAAAACAGCACTGGACAAGATCACTTGGGTCACTTTCATCTTCACTCCTTCGATGACTCCCTGACTAATGCAGAGAGGGATTTGCTTCTTTGACCAGCCTTCCGCGATTCACAATCGGCTTTCGTTCTTGAGCCGTCGGAGTCTTGCGGAACTCCTCGATCATTCTTTGGTTGAAGACCGGCAGGTCATCGGGATTCCGGCTGGTGATGAGCCCTTGGTCCACGACCACGGCTTCATCAACCCATTCCGCACCCGCATTCACCATATCGGTCTTCAAGGATTTATAAGATGTCATCTTTTTCCCGGAGAGAAAACCCGTTTCCACCAAAGTTTGTGGACCGTGACAAATTGCCGCGATGGGTTTCCCGGCATCAACAAAGGCCTGCACGAACTGAACAGCTTTCTTTTCGGATCTCAGAGAATCCGGGTTGATGACTCCGCCTGGAAGCATCAAAGCATCGTAGTCATCGGAATTCGCATCGTCGAGGGACATATCAACGTGGACCGACTCACCCCAATTTTTTTCATCCCAGCCCCGAATCAGTCCCAACTTGAGGGAAATGACATGAACCTCAGCGCCGGCCTCTTGAAGTGCTTTCTGGGGCATGAGGAGTTCTGACTGCTCGAATCCGTCCGTTGCCAAGATCGCGATCCTTTTGCCATTCAGTTGTTTTTCGGCCATAGAGCCCTCCCTTGCTCAAGAGAGGCTAGCAGAAGCCTCACCCTGCGGGAAAAAAAGGCCAACGATATCGAGAAAACTTCCTTTTTTCACAAGACTGTTCTCAAGACCGCTAGCCAAGTCGGGCCCTCTCGGTTAGTGTCGAAAACTTCATGGCCATTTTGATTTCCGCCGCCCAAATCAGCAAAACCTTTGGTGCTCGAACCCTTTTCGAGAACCTGTCTTTCGGCGTTGAGACCGCACAGAAAATCGGGCTCATCGGGCCGAACGGGGCTGGCAAATCGACCTTGATGAAAATCATCGCCAAAGAAGAGACCCCGGATTCAGGACTCGTCCATTACGCCCAAGGCGCCCGTATTGCCCTTCTGTCCCAATCACCGGTTTTGCCTCCTCAAGAAAGTCTTTTTCAGTGGCTGCTCTCGGCGACGGATGATCCCCATGACTCAGCGAACCTGGCGCTCGCACATGAACTGATGTCACGACTGGAACTCGACAGTGCCGCGGCAGGACCGGACCGTTTGCTTGGCGAGCTTTCCGGTGGATGGAAAAAGCGGGCCGCCCTGGCTCGGGCCCTTGTCACCCGTCCCGATCTGCTTTTGTTGGATGAGCCGACGAACCATTTGGATCTGCCCAGCATTCTGTGGCTCGAAAAATTTCTGGCCCGCGAGCAGAATCTGGCCACGCTGATCGTCACTCACGATCGCATGTTCCTGCAAAACGTCTGCAACTCGATCTATGATCTGGATCGCCGGAATCCTGATGGCATGATCCGATTTCAAGGCACCTACGCTGATTTCCTGGATCACAAGACCGCCTTGCTGGATGCTCAACAGCATCTCGAGGACACCAAGCGAAACACCCTCCGTCGCGAGACCGAGTGGCTGAGACGTGGCGCCAAAGCCCGTCAGACCAAACAGAAAGCCCGGATCGAACGCGCCGAAGATCTGAAGGAAGAAGTCGAACACCTGACGGCCAAGAATCAAAACCGCGGCGTCCAGCTCGACTTCGGCGATTTCGGCCGAGGCCCGAAAAAAATCATCGAGGCGAAAAACATCACTCAGTCCTTTGCTGACCGGGTGTTGTTCAAAAACTTTTCGTTTTTGCTCGGTCCCCGCTCTCGCTTGGGACTGCTCGGCGCGAACGGCACCGGAAAATCGACCTTGATCCGCACCTTGATGGGTGAGCTTCCTCCGAAAGAAGGCAGCGTTTACATCGCGGACCAGATCCGCTTCGCTTACTTTGAACAACACAAAGAAAGCCTGGATCCCAAGCTCAGTCTTTTTAAGAACATCTGCCCCGAAGGTGATTTCGTGCAGTTCCAAGGAAAGCCTCTGCACGCGAGATCCTATCTGTCTCGCTTTCTCTTCCGTCCTGAGCAGATGGATCAAGAGGTCGCCAGGCTTTCTGGCGGCGAACAAAGTCGCCTTCGTCTGGCCCAGCTCATGCTACGAACCGAGGCCGTTCTCATCCTCGATGAGCCGACCAATGATTTGGATATGGATACACTCGATCTGCTCAAGGACTCCTTGGCCGATTTCCCGGGTGCCGTCATTCTGGTGACCCATGATCGGAACTTCATGGACGAGGTCACGAACGAGATCCTGGCCTTTGATGGCGAAGGTGGAATCGAACGCTTTTCCGATATCTTCCAATGGGAAGAATGGCTCAGGAAAAAACCGGGAAAGGCCGCGAGCAAACCGAATGAGACGGCGCCCCCATCTCCGGAGGAGCCCAAAAAAAGCAAGGGCCGCCTGAGCTACAAAGAGCAACGAGAATACGATGGGATGGAAGAACTCATCCTGGAAATCGAAGCTCGGATCGAGACCTTGCAAACGGATCTGGCGAGCCCCGCCGTTCTCAGTGACTATCAGAAACTTCAGGACCTTTCCGCAAAACTGGATGCCGACCGCACCGAGGTGGACCGCCTCTATGCCCGTTGGCAGGAACTCAGCGACAAGATCAAATAAGGACGAAACATGGTTCACCTCTCCGGCATTTCAAAACAATACGGCAATCGCACTCTTTATAAGAACGGCTCTTTCCAGATCAACGACGGTGAAAAGATCGGACTCGTCGGGCCGAATGGGGCTGGTAAAACCACGATCTTCAAAATCATCACCGGCGAAGAAGGCATCGATTCGGGATCGATCTCGAAATCCGAAAAAACCCGCATCGCCTATTTCTCTCAGACCATCGAAGCCATGTCCGGGCGAAGCGTGCTCGAAGAAGTGAAAACCGCCGTCGGCAACATTCCCGAAATTCAGGCCCGTCTCGCGGAAATGGAAGCTCAGTTGTGCGAGCCCATGGATGACGACGCCATGGCCAAGCTCCTCGAAGAGTACGGCGAACGACAGGCCGAGTTCGAGCGCCTCGGAGGATACGACTTGGATTCACGCGTGGCCGAGATACTGACCGGTCTTGGGATCATGCCCGAGGATCATCATCGCGATACGAAAGAGTTCAGCGGTGGTTGGAAAATGCGGATCGCCTTGGCGAAAATCCTGATTCAAAACCCCGATGTTCTGCTAATGGACGAACCGACGAACCACTTGGATCTGGAATCCATCATTTGGCTGGAAAGCTGGCTGGTCAGTTTTAAAGGCGCGATCCTGATGACAAGCCACGACCGGGAATTCATGAACCGCATCGTCAGTAAAATCGTCGAGGTCGCGAACAAAACGATCACCGTCTACTCGGGGAACTACGACTTCTACGAGCGTGAAAAGTCCGTCCGCAAAGAACAGCTCATCGCGGCCGCCAAACGCCAAGAAGAGATGCTTGCGAAGGAAGAAGAGTTCATCGCTCGCTTTGCAGCCCGTGCATCCCACGCCGCTCAGGTTCAGTCTCGGGTCAAAAAGCTTGAAAAGATCGATCGAATCGAAATTCCTCCGGAAGAAAAAGACATTCAATTCGTCTGGCCTAATCCCCAACGTGGCGGTGACGAAGTCCTGAAGATCGAAAGACTGGGAAAGACCTGGAAGACTCAGGAGGGAAAAGAAAAGCTGATTTTCAAAGGTGCCGATGCTCTGGTCAGACGCTTGGACCGCGTGGCTGTGGTCGGAGTGAACGGGGCTGGAAAATCCACCCTGCTGAAAATCGTGACCGGTCAAACCGAGCCCAGTGAAGGCGTTTCAACCGTCGGTGCGAACATCGAAGTCGGGTATTTCAGCCAGAACTCTTTGGATATCCTGGATCCGAACTCGACCGTTTTCGACGAAGTTCACCACCGCATTCCGAACTCCAGTGTGGGTTACGTCAAGAGTCTCCTCGGAGCTTTCAAGTTTTCCGGCGAGGATGCGGACAAAAAAATCAGCATTCTCTCCGGCGGAGAGAAAAGCCGAGTGGTTCTGGCCACCATCATGGCCCGTCCGGTGAACTTTCTGGTTCTCGACGAACCGACGAACCATTTGGACATCGCCTCGCGAGAAGTCTTGCTGGATGCGATCAAGAAGTTTCCGGGAACCGTCATGATCGTCAGCCATGATCGCCACTTTTTGCGCGAAATCACCACCAAGGTCTTCGAGCTGGATAAAAACGAGCTTCTGGTGACCGAGGGATCCTGGGATTACTATCTCGAGAAAAAGACGAAGGCCTCCCAATAAAGAGATCAGACGGCTTTACGTTTCAGGGCCTCAAAGATGAATTCTTCACCTCTCTCAAGGACCGAATCTAGCTAAGATGAATGTCGAACTGAGAGGAGGCTCATATGCGAGTGCAAACACCATCGGATTCGATCCGACAAAAATGGCAGGATCTCAAAAGCGAGCTCTTCCGCCGCTGGGGCCTCGACCGAAAAAACGAAATGCCAAGGGTGAACCGCCCTGAAACCGACGAGGCCGAGTTTGAAAAGAGAATCAGCAAGACTCGGTCCGAAGAACAGGCTCCCAACCGACGACTTTTATAGAGCTTTCGCCTCTCCATCGCGGGAGGCATCACCACGGTCCCTGAGCGGGTCCATAACGGGCTCGGAGAAGACTCTCCGGGCCTGTTTTACGCCACTTTCTTTGTCTGCGAAGACGAGGTCGTCCAGCGATTACGGCCGGAGTTTTTCGAGTGATAGAGCGCTTCGTCGGCGCGTTTGAGCCAACTTTCAGCTGAGTCTGTATCGCGGGCTTCAGCAATCCCCATAGAGATCGTGAAACGGATGTCCAGGTTTCCCTGCACGAAGACCTCTTTGCGGATCTGGCCCATCAGTGACTCGGCCATTTCAGAAGCCTTTTCTTCATCACAGTCGGTCAGAAGAATTGCGAATTCCTCGCCCCCGATTCGGGCGACAAAGGCTTGCTCTTCAGGAAAGCCGACCTTCAGCATGTTCACACACTCTTTGATCACGAAATCGCCAATATCGTGTCCGTAAGAGTCGTTGATCTTTTTGAAATGATCGATGTCCGCCAGAATCAGCGTCACGGGCGCACCCGAGAACTCGCCCAACCGCAGATGGTTTTTGACCTGTTCATCGAAGCTCTTGCGATTATAAGCGCCGGTCATATGATCCGTCCGCATACTTTGATTCGCTTCGACAAGCTGCTTTCGCACCTGATCCAGGTTCTTACGGAACCGAGTCATGCGCTTGGCTCGACGGTCATCTTTCTTTGACTGATGGGAAATGTAAAAATTGATGAACTCGCGGGATTTGGCCCGGAGGTCCTCGATCGAGTTCGATTCAACGGCCTCACGAAGGCCCGCCAAGCTGGCGCCGACTTCGGCTTCGGCCCTTTTCTCGACCTGTAGCTCTTCCCCTAATTGATCGGCAAAATCCCAAATGATGGTTTTGAAGTCGTCGAAGGTTTTCTGCAGATAAGTGTACTCTTCGATCCGGTAGCTGGCGAAAAACTGTCGCAGGCGGAAAAGGGACTTTTCGTCCTCGGGATCTGAAAGTGTCATCAGTTCTTTGACAAAGCCGTCCATGATCTCGCGCACCTTGCGCACCGGCTGCTTGTCAGTTTCAAACAGGTTCTTCGAATAGATATCCAAGAGATACAACAGCGTCGCCCTGTCCTCGGACAGATTGGACGAAACCTCCGCGCCGGAGTCCGGTTTTTCCACTTCGAACTGTTGAACGAGTTTTTTTACCCACTGTCTCAAGCAGATCCCTTCGACATAAGCCCGCAACCGGGCGTTCGACCGCATCTTTCTTTTCGGCACTGGACTCGGTGAGGTTAACGGACCTTGGGAAGACCTCCTTGAAATTACCTCGAAAGGCCTGTCTCATTTCGAGATCGGTCGAAAAGGCCTCTCTAAAATTTCGACACTTGTTGAATCTTTGCATCACAGGCCCCTTCCTTGGACAGTTGAAAAGAAAAATCGAAACAGGACCTTGCTTCTTCGCAGGTTTCACCCCTCCTCGGCGCGAACGCCGTTTGTGTTCGCGCTCGGCCCGGCAACAAGCTTGCAATTCCGGATTTTCACGAAGGCGATTCGAAAACACGAATCACTTCTCGTTCAAAACGTTTCCGGGGGGAAACGCTCGGGGGAGGCAAATATGAAATACTTTATTCTCGTCACACTCGCCATGATGATCAGTGGTTCAGCGGCGACGGCTCGGGATGTGGTGGTCGCCGTCATCGACACCGGCCTCGATACCACGGACCCGATTTTCCAAACTCATCTTTGGACAAACCCCGGCGAGACGGGACTCGATGCTCAGGGCCGGGACAAAGCCACCAATGGAATTGATGACGACGGCAATGGATTTGTCGACGACGTGCACGGTTGGGACTTCATCACAGGAACCAACCGTGTCGTCGATCATCATGGACACGGGACCCACATTTCAGGAATCATCCTGCAGGGCCAAGAGCCCCGAACCAAGCTCCAGGGTGCCGATCGCCTGCGCCTGATGATTTTGAAATATTACGGCCCGAAAAACGAAACGGATCCGGTCGAAAACAGCCGCCATGCCCTGAGATACGCGATCGAAAACAATGTCGATATCATCAACTATTCCGGCGGTGGCCCTCTCCCCGACTCTGTGGAAAAAGCTTTGCTGGAACAAGCTGAACGCAAAGGAATCCTGGTGGTCGCCGCTGCGGGAAATGAAGGTTCCAACGTGAAGAACCGTCCCTACTTTCCCGCTAGTTATGGTTTCTCGAATATCTTGTCGGTCGCAGCTCACAATCCCGACAATGAACTGCTGCCCGCCAGTAACTACGGGGGAAATGTGGATCTGGCAGCCCCCGGCTTTCAGATTCTGTCGACAGTGCCAGGTGGCATGCTCGGTCGGATGAGCGGCACCTCGCAGGCCACGGCTTTCGTGACGGCAGCAGCAGCCCATATCGCCCAACAGTTTCAGGCTCGGACACCGGCTAGCTTCCTCAAACAACAACTACTGCAGGAAACGGAACGTCTGTCCCAGTTCGAAGGCAAGGTGAAGTCCGCAGCTAAGCTCAAGTGGCCTCTGGCCGGTCTTGCCCGCTACGAAGCGGCTCCCTAAAAAGGAGCCTTTGGGATTCCCGATGGATCACCCGGAAGCTGGACGCAACTTCTCTTGGCACCATGGAGGCGGGAGTCAAAAGAAGTTCCGGGTTCGAGTTCAAGGACGAGCCAGGTCCCACGGATGGAACCTGCTCCCTCGGGAGTCCCAAGGGCTCACTTCAATTTAGCCAGAAACTGGAGGAACTTGGCGTTCCATCGGGATTGAACCCGAGACAAAGCCTCCTCGGCAGATCGTTCCAGGCCCTCTTCCCAAAGATCTTCGAATAAAACCTTGGTCGCTCCACAAGCCAAAGAGGGAAAGGCACCATCATCCACCTCGCCCCACGCAACGATGAGACCCGCCTCGAACAACGTCTTCATGCCCTTTTGATAAGTGCTCTCGAAGAACCGCCCCTGCAGATCAGTGGCCCGTTTCAATTCCTTGGTGGATTGCGGAGAGGATTCCAAGAGCGCTTCGTACAGGGTGGCGGCCTCTCCGCGCAGCGAGTTTTCCGCATCGGCCGCCCGGCGAATCGCCAGGAGATCCACGAAATCAGATCGCGAGAAAAAAGTCGCCCGCCCCCGATACCACTTGCTGTAAATCACGGAGCTGGAGCGCGAAAGCTCTTCGCGCAAAACCCAGAGTTTAGGAACTCGGTTGTCACCATCCGCATCCCAAGACCATCGCATCTCCGTGCGAGGATGCAAAACACTCCACAAAGAAGGAGGCTCGGCCTTGTTCCCGTCAGGAAAGACCAACAGCGCACCACGAGCCTCGATGGCCTGAATCGCCTTTTCCCGACTCGACAGGTCCTTCTTGGTCACGTGCCGGTTCCTTGCTCGGCGCGGTCACGCCAGCGATCACGGAGGGCCTGCTTTTCGTCATCCGACATGCGTTCCCATCGTTGCAGACGATGACGAACCATCGCCTTTTCCTCTGGCGCGAGTTCCAACCAGCGTTTCGCCCAATCGCGAGTTTCGGCCTGAAGGGCCGGAGTCAGCTTTTCAAAATCCACATACACCTTGTGAATGCGGCGTTGGTCGACCTTGGACAGACTTCGGAAAGTCCTCCACTCGACCCGTGCCGCCTCCAAATCGGAGCTCTCTGCCGCGACCACGGGCAAGGCAGACAAGGTCAGTCCGAACATCAACAGCCAATTAATCACGTCGTTCCTCCAACTGATCCATGTGTCGAAGCATCTCAAAGTCGGGGAGGTCTTCGGCCGCCGAAACCACGGCATCGACGCCGTCTTCTTTGATCCAGGAAAATTCTTCGGCAAAACGCATGTCCCCACGTCCCCGCTCAGGCAGGAACCACAGTCCCAGCAGAACACTGGAGGCGATGACTCCGCCCCCGGCAACCCAGGCACCGGTCCAACTTCTTTTCCGACTCATCGATTCTCCCCTTTCTGTTCTTTCACGGTCTGAAAAACCAAAGTGATCCGCGTCCCCGTTTCAGACGACTCTTCGGCCGTCTTGGAACGCACTCGAATTTTTGCATGATAAAGATCCATGAACGTCTTGACCTGAAGCATTCCGAGGCCCGATCCCATTTCCCCGCTCGTGCCCACCCTCGAAAGGATGGTCCCCCCATCAAAGAAATCCTTGAGAATGTCTTTGGGAATTCCCACGCCATCGTCCTGGATCACCAACAAAGTTTCATTCGGTGTCTGACGACCCCGGAAATAGATCTTTCCACCCGGAACCGAGAACTTAATCGCATTGCTCAGAAGGTTGGGCAAAACGTTGTTCACCAGCGTCGCCTCATCAGCTCGGACCTGTAAATTCAGTCCTTCGATCTCGTTCACGATCTGAATTCCCTTGGATTCCAAACTTCCGCGCACCAGCTCGATGGCCTCGGAAACGGCGTTGGACAAAGAGACCAATTGCAAGTGCAGGGAGGCATTCCCTGTTTCGACCGCTTGCATGTATTTGACCGAATCAACCATCGCACGCAAAGTGCCCGTGGCTTTCTTCAGGCGTCCCCAAACTCGTTCGTCAAAACGCCTTTCCGTGTCCAATCTTTCCACCGACAAAGTCAGAGTTGTCAGCGGATTGCTCAGGTCATGGGTCAACGACGAGATCAAGGCATTCTTGAGCGATAACTTTTTGTTCGCCAGCCGCAAATCCCGCATCGAAACGTAAAGACCGCGCAAAAGCAAAACGAACAGAGCTGTCAGCAAAAGACCCGTCGCCAGCAGCAACAAGCCGATCCAGCGGCGGTTCTCCCACTGGGCCACCTCCTGCAGGCGGACATCGATCCGCAGAACCTCATTCAAAATCTGAGTATCCATCCCCACTGTCGATCGACCATTCAAGGAAGGTCCAAACTCATAGATATCGTTGGGGTTCGACTTCCACCGTAAGACAAGGGACAAACCGTCCTCGTCGCGTCTCTCGAGATAGCCACGAATCAGCCCCTGAAGATCCAAGACGGCATTCACCCATCCCCGGACCTTGCCCCCGTCGATGACGGGAATATACAGGGTCGCCGCATGAATCCCCTGCATAGTCCTGATCCGAGGTGCGATGACCGGAGCCTTCTCTTGCAGACTCAAAAGCAAACGGGATCGAATTTCA
>JAHBUU010000105.1 GCA_019637895.1 Pseudobdellovibrionaceae bacterium
AGGCCTGGTTCCAGAGGCCGGTGGTATTCGGAATGAGATTCCAAAAAGGAATCCAGAGAATCGCAAAAAAGACGGGAATCAACCATCGATGAAGAAAAGGGACCCGTGCCAGCAAAAACACCGCGACCGAACTGCAGAGCAAGAAAGCGTAAATGTCCCACTCCCAGTAAAAGCCGGAAAACGGGGGGTCCGATTCGAACCAAGCCAAGGTGAGAAGGCCGAACAGCAGAAGCAGGATGAATTTACCCAGCCCCAGAGTTCGTCCGCGTCCGAGCAAAAGAAAGCTCAGGGCAATCACGGTGAAACCGCTGTAGGTGATGATTTGCGCAAAAGCGAGGACCAGGCGATAGACGGAAATGTCCGTCGGAAGCGGGTGCTTGTCGGTCCAAAAGACGGCCTCGTTCGTGTGCAGAACGAGGATCGCAATCATGCTGAGGATCCGGATCAGATCAAAACCGTAAAGCCGGTTATGGGTAGAGGATTTGATAGTCATCATTCGAGTTGTACCGAATTCGAAGGTTCGCCATGAGAAACTCAGAGCTGACTTTTTTGACATCGAGGCTGGCGGAATCGTCGAGGAGACGAATATTGAACCGAGAAAACTCCAGTTGATGGGATTCGATCACTCCTTTTTCAGAAACCCAGGCTCCCCAGTTTTGCACAATCGGAGAAAAGACAAAGGGGGAATTGGCGGGTCTTTCTAGCTGAATCAGATGGGCACTGAGGGGCGAGGGGCTGGGCGAGAGAGCGATCCTTTTGATGGCGACCGGGCTTTTGATTTTTTCATTGGGGACGGGAAAATCCGGGCCGAGTTTTTCTTGCAGGTAGATGAAGGCGCTGAAGGGTTGGGTTTCAAAACCGAATCCAATCAGATTTTCCAGTTGGGCCTTCGAGAGTCCCGGATAGTTTTTCAAAATTTGCTCGCGGAGAGGTCCTGGATGATCCGGGAAAACAGACAGATGAACGGATCCCCTTTTTTTGTTTTTGAAGTGAAGCCCAAACTGGAAGCGCGGCCACAGAAAATCCTGATCCAAAGCGAGGCTCCAGCTTTCAAGATGGGGGATCTGGCCTTTGATGAGAGAGAGGGCCTTGGCTTCTTGAGTGGTGGGGTGCGGGAGATACTCATGGGAACTCCACGTGAAGAAGCGTGCCGATACTTTTTGATAGTAAGGCGGGTCTTGGGGTCCCAGGGACTCGTCAAGTTGAGAGGCTATGCCAGGAACTGCCGTCAGCAGGGCGATCATCAAAGCGACGAGATGAACCATTTTCGAATCCAATCCAGCCAGATGTTTTGGCTTGCCAGAGCCAGGATGAGGGCGATGCTGAGAGCGGAAATCAAAGCGAGCAGAAAACGGGGACGTGGCGACGGCAAGGCCGCAAGAATCACACCGGCACCGATCGTATTCAAGAGACTGACGGTAACGCTGCCGACAAAGGGGCCAAAACGCGGGTACAAGAACAGCGGGACAAAGAGGCTACCCGCGAACATTCCCAAGTAGTCGAAGGACAGAACTCGAAACTCTTCGGATCTGTTTGTGCAAAAGGCGATCAACAAAGGCAGTTCAAAGCCGGAAAGCAGGCCGATCAGAATAACGGGGACGTAATAAAAAAGTTCGAAAAGCACCGGAACATTGCTGGCGAGTCGGAAGGGTTCAAGAAGCACGATCAGAAAAGGACTCAAAAGCCCCATCAAGGCCAGGCCATATTCCGTCAGGAAAAGAGTTCGGACAGAGCTTTGTCTTTCTTGAGAGAGCAGGCCGAAGAGCAGAGATCCCGTTCCCAGGCTGAGTGTGAAGAGTCCAATCACCGTGCTATAGCGCAAAAGAGTTCCGCCCAAGGTGGCGGCGAGAATCTGAGCCAGAACGAGCTCATAGGTCAGGCTGCAGAGAGCAAGGAGCGCCGAAAGAAAAAGAAGAACCGGCGCTTTGATCGTCATGGACGGATCGGAAGCGCCTTCATGCTTTTGTAGACGTCTTCGAAGGCGTCATCATATCCCTCGACGGCATCCTCTTGCCCCGAGGTGATCACCATATAGGACCCTTGGCCATCTTTGCGAGGGAGAACGGCGATGTGGACGAGTTCTCCGTTCGAGAGGGAGCCTGTCCAAAGACTTCCGGCAGACATGCCGTTTTCAGGAGGAGAGTTGACGGACTTGGGACTCTTTGGGACTTCGACATAGGCTTTGTCGAGATTCGGAATCCCCGTATCCTGTGAGCGGATGAAGTTCAAGACGTCTTCCTGAGAGAAGTTTCCTTTGCTTGCAACGACGGCCATATCCATATTTTGAGTTTTGCCGTAGATCGCGGTCATGCTCGAGGAATCAATACCAAGATCTTGGAAGTGGATCCCGGGAGGAAGGTTGATATCGAGTCCTGTCGATTCCTTGAAGTCTTTGATGGCCGTCGCGGAAACGAGCTCATTGCGAGTCAGTGGTTTGTCGCCTGGAGTTTTGGCCTTTGCTGCGGACGGGTCGGTCGATGTCTCGTTTTTGATGGCTACCGTCCCAGCTTGAGGCGGATTTGGAGGGGAGGCCTGTTTTGGAGGCTCTTGCATCGCAGGGGTTGTGGGCGGCGGCGCTTGTATGTCATTATTTTGAGAGCGATGATAGAAAATAATGGCCGCAGCTAAAACGAGAACTCCTAATATGAGGACGTCTTTTCGGGGTTTGTTCATGATTTTACGGTACTGCCGCTCCATTCGAAATTCAAGAGGGATCACGCTGGTCGAACTCATCGTCTCTCTTGGCGTGATGTCATTGGTCTCTGTCGGGGTTGCCTCGGCGATTTATGGGCTGATGACCTCGCAAAAAGGCATCATGAATCGAATTGATGCGGGCGAGTTTACGGGTGCGCTTGCGCGGTCGATGACTGAAAAGATGAGTTGCTCGTCTTACTTAAATGGCACTCCGACACCTGCGGACTGGACGCCATTGACGATTCCAAATTATCGCGGATATGGCGGGTCCGGAGGGGCTCTGGGGCCTGGGACCGTTCTCGGTGGAACCGCTGCAAATCCAACGATGTGGGTTCAAAATATGCAATGGCGGATGAAGCCAGGCATTCCGGCGGAAACAGTCGTTGTTGATGGGGAGCCCAAAGCGCGGACGATCATGCAGGTTCGAATCGAGTTAAACACCCGTGAAGCTGGCCGGGTCTCGCCGCTTCCGGCTCGTGAGGTCGAGTTCGTCGTTTTGCGAAATGCCGCCAATCAGGTTTCCGATTGTGAAGGAACACCGTCGATGGAAGATGCCTGTAAGGCGCTGGGAACAACCTATGATCCGGCGACGGCTTCCTGTTTGCCGGGCAAAGAAGAGTGCATCATGCGAGGGACTTACATCAACTCGTACTGTAACAGCACTCCTTGTCAGGCCACGAGTAAGTCGCCACCGCGGACGAATGAGTACACGGGAAATTACACCTGTCCTTCGGGTTCGAATCCGGTCACGACATTTGACTATACGTGGACGTCGAACGAACAGGTCGGCAAGAAGAGCTTCCGGCAAGTGCAGAACACGATCAAGGCCTATATCTGTCTGCAATGCCCAGAATAGTGAGTGAGCGAAAGAGACGGATGGGATTTATGAAAAATGCGGGATTTTTTCAGCGAATTCGATCGGAGCGCGGCTCCGTTTTGTTGTTCGCTCTCGCTTTTGGTGCCTTGCTCGCCGTTGTCATAATGGCTCTTTCGAGTCAGGTCACCTCGGCGATGGACTCTCAAAAATCGCGTTTGCTTTACAATGAGTACATCGAACTCGTCGACTCCATTCGGGCGCAGTTGAACGATCCTTTTATGTGCGCGAGTCTCCTGAGCGGGCAGACCTTTGATGCCGCCGTCGTGACGGCCACCACTCCGGGGCAGATTCCGCTGATTCGGACTGGCTTTGGAACGAACACCGCGCACATTGTGCCGAACTGGACATCCAAACCCGGTGGGGGTGGGGTTCAGATCGGACGCATCGAGGTGGTGAAGGACGCTCTTTATAACGACACTCCGCCAAAGGTGATCTATATGGCGGATACCTCGAATCCGACTCCTTACACCATTGCTCAAGTGATTATGACGTTGGTTCCGAATGTTCCCCGCGTGAACATGACTCGGGAGTATTTGAAAATTCCGCTGACGTTGTTGCTGCGAGGAACGCAAATCCATGGCTGTCATGGGCCGAACTCTTCCGCGGCTCAGTGCCTGGCCATCGGCGGAGCTTTTGACTGGCGGACAGGAACGGTTCCGGCGGGCTTGACCTATCCTCAGCATCGCTGCCATCCGGATCTTCGATCTTTCTATACGCAGAAAACTCCGCCACCAGGTCCTGGCGGTGAGGCTTTGATCGTCGCGAATGACGAGGCCGCGGCCGCTTCTCAGTGTCCATCGCCTTATAAACCGATCCCTGTCGGCACCTTCATGGACGGTCAATCCCGTTGGCTCTGCCGATGGGAAAATGGCAATCGCTTCAAGCACTAGGCGTTTATTTTGTCGGAAGAGCTTTGAAGCTCTCGTAGACCTCGTCGATCAGGTCGTCGGAATCGTCGATCACCTTGGCCTCGCCTGAAATCAACACCAGATAGGATCCGACGCCGTCTTCTCGAGGCATCATTCCCACGCGGATTTGTTTGCCGTCATTGGTGCGACCGAACCAGTATCTGGCGGCCTGCATCCCGTTGCCTTTGATCGGAGGAGCCGTGGTGACTTTTTCCGAGAGCCTCAGACCATGGTGATCGACCTGGGGGATTCCGGTTTTTCCAGAGTTGAGATACTCGACGATCTCGCGATCGGAGGGGGTCATCCGCCCGGCGAGAATCGAAAGCTCATAGAGATCATTGCGTCCGTATATTCCAGCCGTATCTTCGATATCAAGGTCGATCGGAATGAAGGCGAGATCCTCGGGCAGTTTTGCTTCGGCGAAGGCGGCTTCGAAAAACTCGCGCTTGGCTTCTTCGGAGACTCTGTAAGAGCGCAAGTTCTTAGGGTCGAATCCCTTGGCGGGGGCTGAAGAGTCTCTTCCTGCCGTCGCAGAGTCCAGATCGACATTGTTGGAAAGGGCATTGCTGGCGCCGGTTGCCCCTTGCTGAGGCCCTGATTGGACGGGGCCTGAGGAAGACGGGGTTGGCCGATTCAGGTAAACGACCAAAACGATGAGCCCGATGGCTCCTGCGATCAGAAGATTTTTCGATCCTTGCGACATCATTGGGAAATGGTAGCACGGTCCAGGTATTTCACAAGAACGGACGGTGGCAGAACCCTTGTCCCGAAGTGAGACGGGGGAAGCGATCGTTGACGGTCTTTCACCTCGACTTTCGTTGAGTTTTAGACAGAGGCTGCCGATAGGCAAAGAATGAAACGGATCACAGTGTTTACTTTGCTTTTGTTGGCATCCACGGCGGCGGCTCGGTCCTCGTCTACCCTGACCCTGGAGGGACGGGTTCCTGAGAAGGCTCATGTGCAGGTCCAGGTCCTGCGCAGCGGCGAAGTGTTGATTCGCAACAAGAGTTCTTCGAACTTGAAGTTCGAGCGGGGTCGTCACCCGGCCTCCGTGCGTGTCGTTGCCCCCTAGCTCTTTGTGGTGAGAAGAATTGCCGCAGTCGGCTTGAGAGTGGTTTTCTTTGATTCCGGCCTGTCGTTTCCTCTGCAAATACCTCTAGAATGAAGAGATGATTTTTCTCCGAAATACCGTTTTGTTGATTCTTTCTTTTGTGCCGACGGCGGCCATGGCTTTTCAGTTGGCGCCGATGGTGATTCATTTTTCCCCATCGGGAAAAGGGGCGACTCAAGTGGTGACCGTCGAAAATACGGGCGCCGAAAAAGTTCCACTGCGGCTCGAGGCGTTTTCGCGCAGCGCGGGCAAGGGTGGTGAAGAGATTCGCCACAAGAGTTCTGACTTCAGTATCTTTCCCGAACAACTGGTTCTGCTGCCCAATGAAAAGCGGAACATTCGTGTGAGTTGGATCGGTCAATTCGAAGGCCGGTCCGAAAAAGCCTATCGTCTGGTCGCGACTCAACTGCCTGTGCAATTCAAAGAAAAGACCGACGAAAAATCCGGCTCCGGGGTGAATCTCAGTTTCTTGCTGCAATATGTGGCTTCCGTTTACGTGCGACCATCGGAAGCGGCTCCGGATGTGAAAGTGAAAGCTTTCCGTCTGACCGGAGACCGTCAGCTCGAGATCACCGTCAAGAATGAGGGCACGGCCCATCAACTTTTGAAAACCAAGTCCCTGACACTGACGGATGGGAAAGACCGCAAGGTTTCGATCAAGGACACCTCCGTCATCGATGCAGTCAATCTCTTGGCTGGTCAGGAACTCACGATGACTTTGCCTTTGGCTGAACCAATGAAGGGGACGCTGAAGACTCTCGATCTTCGATTGGAAACGACAGACGACTGACATGACGAGAGTCCTGTTTTTGCTTTTTTTCATCCATGTCACGGTCTTCGCTTCGGCCCAAACGCCGGGCGCGCGCCCTGTCTGGCCAGCGCCATTTTTGGATGCTCCGGTTTTCATCAGCGGTTTGCCCGTCGGGCAGTTGTGGATGTTTCCTCGTGAGCGGCAGACGGACTTCATGGTGCAGGCCGCTCCGATGTTGGCGATTCTTCGAGATCAGATGCAGGCGCCCTTGGTGGATGGCCTTGCGCGCAGAGTTCGGCCAGAAGGTGTTTTGTCCTTGGCCGATCTTGAAACCTCTGGGGTTTCCGCTCGGTTCGATGAAAGAACTTTGATTTTGCATCTCGAGATCCCCTTGAAGAATCAAAGACGACGAACCTTGGACGTTCTGAATTCGAAAGAGCCCGAAGCGCCGGTTCCTCCGGCCGAGCACAGTGGGTATCTGAATTTTCGCGCCGTTCGTGCTTTCACCTACGGCGATGTCGGTGGCCCCTCAGAGCCGCTGACGGGATCTTTGGATCTGGTTGAAAATCTGCACGGAGTCGTCTTCGAATCGGGGGCGGATTTCCAGGAAGGTGATGATCGACCCTGGCGCCGGGCCGATACTCGGTTGCGTTTCGATGACGAAGGTCGCATGAACCGCTGGACCCTTGGGGATCTGGGCTTGAGGTCCGTGGGCTTTCAAAGAACTCCCTCCATGGGTGGTTTTTCCCTGGTGCGAGAGTTTTCCATTCAACCTTATCGGACCTTACGCCCCTTGAGCCGACACGAGGTTTTGATCAAGCGGCCTTCTTTGCTAGAACTTTACGTCAATGGATTCCTGCTCAGTCAGATGCGATTGGCGCCAGGTGTTTTCAATATCAAGGATTTCCCCCTGGTGAATGGGCAGACCGCCGTCAAGATTCGCGTGGTGGACGATCTGGGGCAAGAAGAGGTTTATGACTTCTCGGTGCTTTTTGAAAACACTCTCCTCAATGAGGGTGAGTCCGAGTTTTCTTACTCGGTAGGGTCGCCTTGGCATGAGCAGGCTCGAGAGCGGATCTATCATGGTGGGGATTTACTGGGGAGTTTCTATCATCGCTATGGGATCACCTCTGACCTGACCGTGGGCGCGAACGTTCAGGCCTTTGCGGACCAATCCCTTGTGGGCGGAGAGATTTCCGGAATTTCTTCGTTCGGTTCTTTGTCTCTCGAATTTGCACGAAGCCAGTCGGCCCTTCTTGGTAAGGGGCTGGCTCGCAAACTGCGGTATCGCAGCCTGGAAAGTCAGTCCGGGCAGGGGCGACCTTTCGTTCTTTTGATGGAAGCGGAAACACGGGATGAAGCTTTCTCTCCGGTGCAGCAGTGGCTGCCGTCCTTGGCGCTTTCTGATTACATGGAGCGCTACGATGCTCAGTTGAGTTTTCGCTCGCTGAACCGACTCTATATGACCGTGGGCGGGGAATATCAGTCCCGACCTCGCGATGATGACCGCCGGGTTTATCGGGCGAGCCTGTCTTTGCCTTTGCAAATCCGCTCGCGGGTCGAGTTCAGTCTGAGTCGCACGATCGATAGCCAGACCGAGGATCGTGGAATGGTTTCGTTTTATTGGAGTGAGCGGCAAGGCGTCTACAGTGCGAGCGCTTATGCGGATTCCGCTCAACAGCGTCAGAGCGTGACTGTGAGTCGGAACAATCGCCAGCCTTACGACGATGTTCGCGCCGATGCTTCAATCGGGCGGGATGCGACGGGTTCCGACGGTCAGCTGATGGTTGAAGGGCTGTGGCAGCCGTTGAGTCTGCGCCTGGATCATCACTCGCGGGTGGCGCAAGGGCAGGATGTGCATCGAACCGCACTGGGGTTGAACTCAGGGATCGCCTGGGCTGGTGGCCAGTGGGCATTGACTCAACCTGTGAACGACAGCTTTACCTTGGTTCATGCCAAGGGACTTCCGGATGAAGCCGAAGTGGCCCTGAACCCCAACGGCGAAACGTCGAGTGCGAAGTTGGTGGGTGGTCGCCGAACAGCGACGGTCTTGCGGGATCAGACGGCCTACTACGATGGCTCTCTGCGGGTCGATCCGACATCCTTGCCTCAGGGCAGCCTGCTGGGTCGCGAGTTCTATCGAACACGACCGACTTATCGTTCGGGCACATTGATCTCGTTGGATGTTCAGAACAAGGTGTCCGTGAAGGGACGACTGATCAAAACGGGGCGGCCTTTGGGGCTCTTGTCCGGAGAAGTTTACGATGCCAAAGGGAAGCTCGTCGACAACGCCTTTTTCACCAGCGAAGACGGTGTGTTTTTCTTAGAAGGTTTGGAGTCGGGCACTTATGTGATCAAGTTGTCGTTGCGTTCTTTGCCAGAGATTCATCTCGTGGTTCCGGCCGAGAGCAAGGGACATATCGACTATGGGGAGATCAAGATCTCCGGTGGAGGGACGCGATGAGAGTGATCATCTGGACGGTGTTCCTGGGGTTGATCTTGAAAGTCGGAAGCGCGCAGGCCTGTCAGGGGATGACGCTGCATCTGTCGCAACCGGCACCCTACTTTAGTTCCGAGGGCACGAATTCAGGCACGTTTAGTGTTGTCGTCGCTGGCAATACGACAGCTGGTGCATGTGACTATTTCTTGGCGTTTGATTATGGGTCAGGATCTTCTTTTTCCACCAGGGCTCTGCGCTTGAGTGGGGAAAGCTGGCCCTATCAGCTCTACAAGGACGCGGGCAGTCTCTATGTTCTGAAGAGGGCTGCCGATGCGTCCTCTTGTTCCGAGGTTCTGTGTGGAAATTTAGCCTCGGGTTCGCACTATATCTCGCAGTCTTTGCCCTACTCGATGGTGATCGACTATTCGAATCTGTGGCGCCGAGCCGGTCGTTACACCGAGACGGTGCGGGTGACGCTGTACCAGGGGACGGTGGGCTCGGCTTCAGAGGTGGCCTCGGTTTACAAGACCATCAGTTTCGATTCGCAGAAAAAATACGACTTGTCCTTGGTGCCGACGGGCGGAGGTTTCGATCTGAATGCTCGAGATCACGTGATGAATTTTCCGGGGATGAGCACCGGGATGAGCCGAAGTGCTGATCTGATTTTGAAATACAATTCGGGCGCAAAAATCTTTGCGGAATCAACGAACGGCGGCCGACTTCGGCATGTCAGTCAGCCTGATCTGATCTCTTACGAGATGCGAGTGAATGGTGTGTTGGTGCCGATCACCTATTGGTCACAGATCTTGAGCAAGAATGGAACCTCGCCGGCGAGCGGTGATGTGAACCCGGTGGTGGTGACGATCGGAGACATCACGGGCAAGAAAAAGGGTCAGTATAAGGACACGATCCGTCTGACCATTCAATCCAACGAATAAGGCCCTCCGAAGAGGGCCTTAAAAAGAATCAAATTTCAAAAACGACTTAGCGAGCCTGGATCGTGAAGGTCACGACGTCTTGGTAAAGACCGGTTGGCGCTGTCGGGAAGGCGGTCACGTCCACTCGGATGGCCGAGGTGGCTGTGGTCAATGCCGACAATGAAGTGACGTCTTTAACCACGGTGTCCGTGGTGGTAAGGGTCAGAGGAGTTCCGCCGTTATAGCTCAAACGGTAGCCTGTCGAGATCGAAGACGCCGTGGTGTGAACCAAGAGGCCTCCAGAGGCGGATCGGGCCGTGACGGTATAACCAGCCAGGTTGTTCGAGGATTCGACGGCATTACCGACCAAGCGGTTGCTTTCGCCGGCCAGAATGTCGAGCGAGCGATGGGCACTGGCTTCGGGCTGGATCACGATGCTGGTTGCATCCTGAACTTCGCCTTCCAAAAGGAGGGTGCCTGTGGTCGCTG
>JAHBUU010000106.1 GCA_019637895.1 Pseudobdellovibrionaceae bacterium
CAGGTAATCCTGAAGTTCGGCCCAAGAAATCACCAGAGGACCGGCTTTTCCCGAAGGACGAAGTCGCAGATCCACCGGATAGATGCTGCCGCCGCGATGGGAGTCGGTCAGGCGCGAGATCACTCGTTTAGCGAACCTGAGATCCGTTTCTTGGGGATTTCCGGGGTGGACAAAAATCATATCCAGGTCCGAGCGGAAGCCGGTCTCTTCGGCACCCCATTTTCCGAGGGCGAGGATCGAGGCTTCGGAGGGGTACTCTTTTTTCAGCGCCTCCATGAGAGCGATCACGATGCTATCGGCGGACTCGGTCAGTGCCTGAGTCATCGAAGGCACATCATGGGTTTTCAAAAAACGACTGCCTTCGATGATTTCATTCAACAGCTTCTTTTCAGCGAGTCCTTCCAAGAGAACTTCGAGATCTTCGGTCTTGAGATCCTGATTGCGGAAAATAAAGGAATCCAAAAGTTCCGGTCGGAAACACAGCAGACGTCCCAGATAGCGGGAATGCCCAAAGAGCCAGGCAATCTCTCTGAGCAGATGCTCTTCTCTCAGGAGCAGATCGAAGAAGGTGGATTTTGCACGAACGGCCTTCAAAAAATCCTTGAGCTGATCCAGCGCCAAAGTCACATCGGCATTCTGTTCTTTTGCAACTTTCAGGAACTTTTGCAGAAAAGATCGGCGAGTCTGCTCGTCGCGCTCTTTGTGTCGGGACAGCAAAGGAATGGCGAGGATCTCTTGCAGATGTTCTTCCAACTTCTGTTCTTCGAAAAGAACACGAATGTCCTGATTGGATGGGGCCTTTGGCGCTTCGCCCAGCAGAGTAGCGACGATGGCATCGGTTCGTTTCAGGTCGCTGTCGAGGCCATCGAGTTTTTTCTGCAAATCCATCGGAAGGTGAGGTTCGTTTTTTGAGATCTGGTGAGTCTGATGGTCCTCTTTGGCCTGCACGAAATTTTCGAGAGCACGGAGATCCCAGTAGTGTTGAACGAGAAAGGTCGCATCTTCCTTGGGAAGAAGCTGTTTTTCGGAAAGAAGGTGTGCCGCTTGCGAGGTACTGGCGGTTCGAAGAGACGCATCTTTCCCGCCGTGAATCACTTGAAGGGCGTGAAAGAACAATTCAACATCGCGAATCCCGCCGACCCCGAGTTTGAGGTCATAGGAGTCTCCTTCGCTCCGTTTCCAGTGCTCGGCGTGGATTTTCCGGCGCATGAGCTTGAGCTCTTCGAAAAGACTGTAGTCCAAATGTTTACGGAATGAAAAACGAGCGGAAAAATCCAAAACTTTCTTTTGAACTTGATCGGACCCGGCAATCGCTCTCAGGCGAACAAAGGCCATTCGTTCCCAGGTCTCGCCGTAGTTTCCGTAGTAATCCACAAAGTGATCCACCGTCGGAATCAGCGGACCCATCCGTCCGCCAGGTCGCAGATCGAAATCCACCCGAAAGACGAAACTTTCCGGGGTGACTTCGGAAAGCAGCTTTTGAAACTTTCGGAGGGCAGGCAGGTCTTCGGGGCGCTCCTCTTTCGCGATGATCAAAAGATCAACGTCCGAACTGAGATTGAGTTCCCTGGCACCAAGCTTCCCGAGAGCAAAAAGAGCGATCTCTCCGGAAAAACAATGGTCGAAGGCTTCCTTCAAAAGCTCGTCGGCGCGATCACTCCAGGATTTGCAAAGAGCTTCGGGGTTTTCCCCTTTGAGAAGACTTGGGACGGCGACGTCGAGCCAGCTTTTTTTTCTTTGATATCTGAGTTGAGAAGAGAACTCGGGGAGCGCGCCGGAAGCGAGGGAGCGGTGGTATCTCGCCACCGCCTCGGAAATGGGAATAGCCCGAGAAAGATCTTCGGGTCGGAGGCCCGAGGCCTCCTTACTCAAAATTTTTGGACCAGCGCGGTTTAAAGTAGTTAGAGCTATCCGTGGTCACTCGACGTTCTTCGGCGCCATCCGCAGTGGAAATGTAAATCTGGTTTTTGCCCGTACGATCTGACGTATAGACGACGAAACGCCCATCGGGCGAAAAGCTCGGGTCTTCGTTGTTCGCCATTTTCCCATTGGGCTTTGTTGCCTTGGTGAGGCGGATCATGCCGGTGCCGTCGGCATTCATCACGAAGACGTCGAAATGGTCTTTTTCAAATCCAGCAAAAGCGATTTTTTTTCCGTCAGGTGACCAAGCCGGGGAGGCGTTGAACTGACCGGCGTGGGTCAGTCGGCTCACGTTCGAGCCGTCCGCATTCATCACGAAAATCATTGTGCGTCCGCTGCGATCCGAAGAAAAAGCGACCTTCGATCCATCCGGACTGACGACGGGCTCGACGTTCATGGCGCCGTTTGGTCCCGTGGTGAGACGAGTTACCATGTCTCCGTTTTGGTTGATTTTATAAATGTCAGGTGAGGTTCCTTGGGAAATTGTCAGATAGACGTGCTTGTTGTCAGGGTCGAAGCTTGCGCCAGAGTTCATCCCTTGGCGGAAGGAAATCAACGAGCGCTTTTCCGAAGCGATATCGAAAAGGAAGAGATCGTGATTCCGAGGAACCCCGCGCTTTCTTTGGACCGCTGCCGTGTAGGCGATTTTTTTACCGTCAGTGGACCAAGCCGGCGACATGGCGATGGTGCGATGGTTGGTGATTTTGTCGACGTTCGCCCCGTCCCAATCCATGGTGTAGATCTCTCGCCAGCTATTGCCGCCCCGGTCGGACGCAACGACGAGTTTTGACAGGAATGGACCGCGTTTGTCGGTCAGGTTTTCCAAGAGATCATTGGCGAAAGTATGAGCAATTTTACGGACGGCCGTTTTCGGGGCGGTGTATTTCTTGCCGAAAACCAGAGAGGCTTTGGGGACATGATAGACATAGACTTCCATCTCGACATTCTGTCCCGGTGTTGAAAAGGATCCGCGAATCAAAAAGTCCGTCTCGATCTGTGACCAGCTTTTGAAGTTAAAGCCTTTTGGATCAGCGGGGGCCGGACGCAGCCCCGTTTTCGCCGTGTCCTCGAGGAAAGACGCCTGTGGAATCATCTGAAAGTAACCCGAAACGATCAGGTCATTGTTGATGACGTTGAAGATCTCGCTACCGATCTGTTGATAGTTGCCGGAGGCGCCCGGAGTTCCCTGGAACTGAAGCGCGGGCAGGGCCACGAGGCTTTTTTTTGCACGGGCTTCGCCGAGTTTCACCACGATGGGAGACGACTGGGCCATGCTCAAGAGCGGCGTCATCAAGACGGAAAAAAGCAATGCGAATAGAACCTTCATGGGACCTCCCTGTCCTCGATGATCACTCACCGAATTCTAAAATGATACCCTCGACCGCGACCTTTGAAAGGAACTTTTCCGGAGGGACCGGAAGCGGTGTCGCCTGGTCGATGGTCAATAAAACGCTGTCGTCGAAATCTCGGTTACCGCTGGCTTTCAAGAGCTGCTTGGAAATCAAGCGTCCCTGCGCATCGATTCGGATCAGAACCCGAGCCGTGTACTGCTTGCGAGCAAGCCATTCCGGAAGTTGCCAGAACGGTTTGATATGTCGGTCAAGGACACCGCGATATTCATCGTGTTGAAGCTTGTCGATGCCGGTGAGTTCGCTTCCGGCTGCAACTTGATTGCCTTTGAGTTTGATCTCGCCCGCTTGGGCGCGTGAGGCTGCCGCCATGGCCTCGAGGCGTTTTTTTTCGTTCTGAGCGGATTCTTTTTCTAAATCGTTTTCCAGTTTTTCCAGGGCCTGAAGACGCTTCAGACGATCGATGGCAGATTTTTGATCGGCCTTCGTTTTATTCAGATTGATCGTATCAGCCTCTTTTTTAGCAGGAGCGGTTGTCGGCTTTGGTGCTGGCGTAGGGGCTGCGGTTTCCTGTTTGGGCGGAGGTGTCGGAGCTGGTGGTGCCTTGACTTCGGGTTTATCCGGATTGGACGGAGCCGGAGGAGCCTGCGGAGTGATCTTGTCGGGGAGAGCCACCATGTCCACACGAATGGCTGGTAGGCTGTCAAACGGAGCGTCCTGAAAAACCAAGGTTCTCACCAGGAAAAACGCCACCAAAGACACGTGTCCAAGCAAGCTCACCATGAGCCCGATCTTGACGTCATCAGTCTTGCGGCGATCCGGTGAAACGCGGCTCACGGGTCCTTCGGCAGGGTCACGAGCCCGATATTCAGGATTCCGGCGGCGCGGACTTCCGCCATCACTTCCGCGACGATCCCGTAATCGACCTTACGGTCGGCTTGGATATAAACCTGTTTGTTTTTTCGATTCTTAAAGACGGATTGCAAGCGTGGCCGCAGCTCTTCAATTTTGATCGGATTTTTGGCGGCGGTGATTTTTTTGTTCGCGTTCACGACGATGACGAAGGGCTCATCGTTCAGCTCGACACCGGACGAAGAGGTCTTGGGCAGATCCACTTCGATCCCTTGCTGCATCAAGGGTGCTGTCACCATGAACATGATGAGGAGGACCAGCATCACGTCCACAAGGGGCGTGACGTTGATTTCGTTGATGGTGCCTCGGCTGCCGGACTTTCCTCCGCCACTCATTCCCATGTGTACGTCCTACTCTTGGAAAAAGTTGCGTTTGGCGATGTTCAGGAAATCGGTGCTGAAATTATTGAGATCGATTTCCTCGCGACGAATGCTGGAAACGAAGTTGTTATACAAAATGACGGCGGGGATGGCCGCCGCAAGACCGATCGCGGTTGCGATGAGTGCCTCTGAAATTCCAGGCGCGACGACAGCAAGGCTGGCAGATCCCATCTGACCGATTTTATGGAACGAACCCATGATCCCCCAAACGGTTCCGAAAAGACCGATGAAAGGACCCGTACTGCCGGTGGTCGCGAGAATAGTCAGGCGGGACTCCATCTCGGCAATTTCGTTTTCGATGGATTTACGAAGAACACGCTCGATGTTCCCAAGGCCTGAAAGCTGCGGCTTGGCCGATCCTTCCGACGCGTGGTTGAGATGCGGGCTTTCGGCGATTTTTTTGAGCTCAAGATAGGCGGCCTTGAAGATCCGAGCCTGCGAACTGTTCTGAAAAGTATCGACCTCTTCATAGAGTTCATCCAAAGAGGAGGCTTTCCAGAATTTGGTGCTGAAAACTTCGTTGGCCTCATGAATGGACTTCAATTGTTTCCATTTGATGTATCCGATCGCCCAGCAGACGACGGAAAGTCCGATCAAAATCAGCAAGGTCAGCTGAACAACGGGACTGGCTTGAAGAATGGCATCGAACGCATTGGTATTGACGGCGGTTTGATTCATAGGGAACCAGGATAACCCTGCGAAAGGACTCGCGCAATTTTTTGATGTACCAACAGTCCGGCGTGTTGCGAGCGAAGATCGAAATATCCTGGACCTAAGGCCGGGTTACCGAGGAGACAGTTTTTTTTCCAGCTCTTTGAACAGCTCGACGGACGCAAAAATGAAGCCTTCGGGCATCAGTTCCTGCGCTTTCTCGAAATCAGCCGTCGAATTCAGAGGTCCGATGAAAATGTCTTTATGGCGTCGTTTGATTTCTTTGAGGACACCTTGATTGAAGGCGTCTCGTCCCATGATTTGCAAAGTTGAAATGAACACATCTCCGCGAAATGGCGAAGCGGCTTCAAGTCCGAGGGATTCAAAGGTCAGAATCTTCATCAAGTCGGATCGGCTGGAACCGTAAAGCCAGAGCGGCTTTTTTTCCTTCAGACTTTTCAGAATGATGTCGGTGTCGCTTTGAAACAAGAAACGCTGGTCAGCCTTGAGGGGCTCAACCAAGGTGAGCAATTTCGTATGAACGTCATCGGTATTATCGACGATATTGAACATCGCCCGTTGTTCGGGGAATTCCGACAAAAAATCTTTTAAGCGCACGGCCTGTGGAAAAATCAGTCGCAGTTCGGCTTCGGTGTAGCGGTAAAAGTTGGGGCCTTTCCATTTCTCGGGTCCAAGTGCTTCAAGCGTCAAAGTCTGAGGGACGAGTTCGGGATTTAAAATCAAAAACTCGCCATCCGCGGTCATTCGCAGATCGAGCCAAAAAATCACATCCGAACGCAGGGTCTTTGCGGACTTGGCTTGTTCGGAATTTTCCACCCTGACGGCCACATAAGGAAGAGGGGGAGCGTTCAAAAAGGCGTGCTCGAAACGCTGAGAAGGAATCATGAGAGCCCATTCGCGGATCCCCAAAAGACCCAGGGCCAAGGCGGCAACACAGCAAAAACTGATGATAAAGACTCGCATAGGTGGGCCAGGATTAGCACTTTAAGCCCTTGAAAACAGCATATTTTTCATAAACTCGGGGCTTTCTTTTAACTACGTCTTTTTTTGACGTGTTTCGCCTTGCCTCTCTGCGTCCTTTCATTTAGTTTTCAGCCGACTTCTGCAGTGAGGAAGAACATGAATCGAATCAATCGAAAAGTGGAATACGCTTTGATGGCTCTGAGGAGCCTTGCTTCCAAAAAGCCGGGTGAGCTGACCTCGGCCAAAGAAGTTTCAGACACTTTACGAACCCCTTTCGATGCCACTGCTCGAGTCATGCAAGTCATGGCGAGCCGTGGGCTTCTGCGCTCCGAACAAGGGGCGACCGGTGGTTATCAGATTCAAAAAGATCTCGGAAACGTCAGCCTCTTGGAACTGGCCGAGATGATCGATGGACCGCAAAGCCTGATCAAATGCACTCGTGGCGACAATGAAAGCTGCGAGATCCACAAAACTTGCAATATCGCAGCTCCGCTGTCTTCGTTGAATCGACGACTTCATCAGTTCTATGGATCGATCAACTTGAAGGAACTGTTGTTTGACGGAGCGAGCGAACGCGGTGGTTTGTCCGAGGTGAGCCATGGCTGACCAACGAACGGCCGCGGCCTCTTCGGAGGTGGATGTCTCGCCGGACTACAAATGGGGTTTCAGCACTGAAATCGAGCAGGAGCTCATTCCCAAAGGACTGAACGAAGACATCATTCGTCTGATTTCTTCGAAAAAGAACGAACCTGAATGGATGCTCGAGCTTCGCTTGAAGGCCTTCCGTCATTGGCTGACCTTGACCGAGCCGACCTGGGCTCGAGTCAGTTATCCGAAAGTCGATTTCCAAGCGATCAGCTACTACGCGGCTCCTAAAAAGTCAGAGACGCCGAAGTCCCTGGACGAGCTCGATCCCGAGTTGTTGAAGACGTTCGAAAAGCTGGGAATCCCTTTGCAAGAGCAAAAGCGGATCTCGGGCGTCGCGATGGATGTGGTTTTCGATTCCGTTTCCGTCGGCACCACTCATCAAGAAGTTCTCGAAGAAGCGGGCGTGATCTTTTGCTCGATCTCGGAGGCGATCCATAAGCATCCCGAGTTGGTCAAAAAATACTTCGGAACGGTGGTTCCTTACGCAGACAATTTCTATGCGGCGTTGAATGCCGCCGTCTTCACGGATGGTTCTTTCTGTTATATCCCCAAGGGTGTTCGCTGCCCGGTGGATTTGTCCACCTACTTCCGGATCAACGCCAAAGACACGGGTCAGTTTGAAAGAACGCTTCTCATTGCCGACGAGGGCAGCTTTGTAAACTATCTCGAAGGCTGCACAGCACCTCAGCGCGATGAGAATCAACTTCATGCCGCCGTTGTGGAACTGGTTGCCATGGAAAACGCCGAGATCAAATACTCGACGGTCCAAAACTGGTACACCGGAGACAAAGAAGGCCGTGGCGGGATTTATAACTTTGTCACCAAGCGCGGAAAATGTGCGGGACGCAATTCCAAGATTTCTTGGACTCAGGTGGAAGCGGGCTCCGCGATCACCTGGAAATATCCTTCGGTCATCCTTCAGGGCGAAAACTCGGAGGGGATGTTCTATTCGGTGGCGCTGACTCACGATAAAATGCAGGCCGATACCGGAACAAAAATGATCCATATCGGTAAAAATACGAAATCGACGATCATCTCGAAGGGGATTTCCACGGGCGACAGTTCAAATGCCTATCGGGGTCTGGTCAAGATCATGCCCTCGGCGGACAATGCTCGGAATTACTCGCAGTGTGATTCGATGCTGGTGGGTGACCGTTCAAGCGCACACACTTTTCCGAGCATCGAAGTTAAAAATAAAACCGCGACCATCGAACACGAAGCCACGACGTCGCGAATCAGCGAAGACCAGCTTTTCTATCTGCAGTCCCGGGGACTTGATCAGGAAAAAGCGATCTCGATGTTGGTGAACGGCTTCTGCAAACAGGTCTTCAAGGAGCTTCCATTGGAATTCTCTGTCGAGGCCGTGAAACTGATCGAGATGAAGCTCGAAAACTCTGTGGGGTAAGAAGAAATGTTGGAAATCAAGAATCTTCGCGCAAAAGTCGGCGACAAAGAAGTTCTCAAAGGGCTCAACCTGACGATCAATGCGGGCGAAGTGCACGCGATCATGGGCCCGAATGGCGCCGGTAAGAGCACGCTTTCAAAGGTCCTCGCAGGCCATCCCGCCTACGAGGTTGTCGAGGGAGACGTCCTTTACGATATCAACTTCAAGATGACGAACCTGTTGGATTTGGCTCCGGATGAACGTGCCAAAGAAGGCGTCTTTTTGGCGTATCAATATCCGGTCGAAGTTCCCGGAGTCTCGAATCTGTCGTTCTTGCATATGGCGTTCAACTCCATCGTTGAACATCAAGGCTCGGAGCCTATGAACGAAGAGGATTTCAAGCGCCTCGTTCTGGATAAGATGAAGATTGTCGGGATGAAGCAGGATTTCCTGGAGCGTCCGGTGAATGTCGGCTTTTCGGGGGGCGAGAAAAAACGAAACGAGATTCTGCAAATGGCGGTTCTGTCGCCACGTCTTGCGATTCTCGATGAGACTGACTCGGGTCTCGATATCGACGCTCTTCGTGTGGTTTCGGACGGTGTGAATAAGCTGCGCCGACCGGACAACGCGATCCTTTTGATCACGCACTATCAGCGCTTGCTTGACTACATCAAACCAGATTTCGTTCACGTTCTTGCCGACGGAAAGATTGTCGAGACCGGTGATGCGGCTTTGGCGCTCAAGCTTGAAAAACAGGGCTACGACTGGTTGCTCTAGAGGACATCATGGATTTCACGGCACCGATTTCACAACTGAATCCTCTTCCGGGACCCTTGCAGGATCTTCGCGTCAAGGCGATGAACTATGCCAAGGAGACCGGTCTTCCCACTCGTAAAAATGAGGATTGGAAGTACACTTCCGTCAAAGAACTGGGTGAGGCCAGTTTCCAGGCCGCTGCTCTTCAGGCGATTCATCCTGGTCATGACACTTTGAAAATGCTTGGAAACGATCTGGCGGCGGATTGTTACCGAGTGGTCTTTATCAACGGAATGCTGGATAAAACGCTTTCGACCCTTGAGGATCTGCCAGAGACGGTCGAATGGTCCGCCAGTCCCGAAAAGACCTTGTCGTCAGCGGATCCGCAATTTGAAAACAGCTTTCAAGCCTTGAACGTGGCTTATTCTTCTCAGGGGCTGTGGATCAAGATCGCGAAAGAAACCTCGTTGCCAAAGCCAATTCAGATCCATTTCCACACGACCTCTGAAGGCCAGGGGTCTTTGATGGTGCATCCACGGGTTAAAATCCAGGTGGGGCAGCGCTCGGTCGTTCGAATCCTTGAGTCCTACTCCAGTCAGGGACAGGAAACCGCGAAACACCTGACAAATGCTTCGACGGAAATCGAAATGGAAGAAGCCGTTCGTGTTTTGCATGTGCGACTACAGGACGAAGATTTGGCGTCTTTCCATATCGGTGAGACGACTTATCTGACAAAAAAAGCCTGCGAATTGACCTCTTTGGTGATTTCTTCGGGGGCTCATCTTTTCCGTCATCATTTGCGTCTTCCGCTGGATGAGAGCGGGGTCAAAGCCAAGGTTTTAGGCCTGTCCGTTTCCACGGGTTCCCAGCATGTGGATAACACCACGGATATCGACCATCGGGTCGGAGCCTGCGACACCGAGCAAATTTACAAGTCTCTTTTGGATGGCGAGTCTCGGGCCGTGTTCAACGGTCGGATCTATATTCGTCCCCAAGCGCAAAAGGCGAATTCTTCGCAGCTCAACAACAATCTTTTGATGAGTTCAAAGGCCGAAGCCGACAGTCAGCCCCAATTGATGATCGAAGCGGATGATGTCAAAGCCGCGCACGGTTCGACCGTGGGGC
>JAHBUU010000107.1 GCA_019637895.1 Pseudobdellovibrionaceae bacterium
GTGGTCTTTTCCAGATGTCCTTTGAGCCAGAGATCAGGCAGAGAGCTGAAAAGAACATAAGCAAAGTCAGGAACGGGCCTGACGATATAGGCCGCATCGCTCAACGAGATGCTTTTCCCGTCGATGCCGAGTTTTTTCATCAGGGCCGGTCCTTCGGTTTTCAAGACGGCCAGGGAATTCATTTCCGGCAAGGCCACGCTGTCTTTGCTTTCTTGGCGAAGGTGATGGGCTGTTCCTTCGCGGAAAATCGCCCGCGGTGTCCAGCGTCCATCCAAATTTTCGAGCAACAGACCGCCGTCGAACAGCAAGGCAAGACGCGAGAACAGAATCACGGCTTTGTCGATATGATCGTCGGGCAGACCGAGGCTGAGCCCATCAATCAGGGCGGGATCGCGAGAGGCTTCGAAGGGTGGCGCATCGGGGTCTTTTTTTCCGCCGTCGGTTTCAAGCAGAGATTCAAAACTGTTTTGCAATCGGCTGAGACCGCGGGTCAGCGAGTGAGTCCATTTTTCCATCGATGCCTCCGTCACCTTTATGGTACGGGCATTCGAGGATCTTGATCAAGAACGAGACTGAAATCTTCGAAAGAGGAGCGCTTTTTCCAGGTTTGACTGAAGACGTTGTCTTCGAGGCCGGTCGGCAAGAAAACCTTAAAGCTGGGTTCGCCCAGGCCTTTCCAAGTTTTGAAAATGGCATTCACCCATGGCTCGACATCCTGGCTGCCAGGAACGATGGCGATCCAGCGCGCGGGCAGATGGCCTTCGGCGGAAATCAGCAAAGGTTGCGACTCCTGTGCCGCGATTTCGGGCAATGTCCAATCGACTTCGGACAAGAGCTCGTTCAGCGGATCAGGGCGTTTTTTGACCTGATGATGCGAAGCTTTATTGATCTGAAAGTTCAGATACCAATCTAGACGCAGAGGCCAGCGTGATGCGGAGGGTTCGGCCAAAATCCAAAGATCGTTTCCGGGGTTCAGGCTGCTGGCCGCGGAAAGAATCTGCATGATCAGCCCTTCGAGACCTGATCGAGAACGCCGTTCACAAAAGCACCGGATTCGGTGGTACCAAATTTTTTGGCGATCTCGACGGCTTCGTCGATGACGATGTTTTCTTTGAGAGGATTCGGCGAGAACTTCATTTCAAAAATGGCAACGCGGAGAATGTTGCGATCGACACCCGCCATCCGTTCGATTTTCCAATGGCGGCTGGCCGCCTGGATTTTTCCATCGATGTCGGCTTTGTGATCCGTCACACCGTCGATGAGTTCCGAGGCATAGTCCAGGGTTTCCCGGTCGACGCTTTCTTCGTAAAGATGGGCGATATCCGTGGGTCTGAGTTGCGGAGCGAACTCCGTTTGAAACAGAATTTGAAGGGCGATTTCTCTGGATTGTCTTCTCATGGGTTCAGCGGCTTCAGTGTGAGTTGGGGACTATTTGAATCGACGAAATCAAGTTCGAGATCGTCGAGGGAGTCCACGAACTCTTGTACGTCTTTGAAGGTGCGGTAAACGCTGGCGAAACGGACGTAAGCGACGTCATCGAGCGCTTTCAGCTCGGCGATCACGCGTTTTCCGACCAAGCGAGCGGGGACTTCGGTTTCGCCACGATTGATCACCCACGAGGCGATCCGTTCGGCGACGGCTTCGATCTGAGCATGACTGACAGGGCGTTTCTGGCAGGCTTTTTCCAGACCACTCAGGATTTTTTCTTTCGAGAAGGGCTCGCGACGTCCGTCTTTTTTGACGACGAACGGGTAATCGACGATCAAAGTCTCTTGGGTCGAATAGCGAGCTTTGCACCCCAGGCACTCTCTGCGGCGGCGGATGGAACCGTCTTTCTGGACGCGGGTATCGAGGACGCGGTCCTCGGTTTGGCCGCAGAACGGGCACTTCATAGATTGGAAACTAGAAGCCATCCGAGAGGGGGTCAACACAAGGGATGGCATGACGCGTCCAGACAATGTCCTAGATATGCCGGAACGACCTTGTTATCTTGAGAGCATGAAAAGTCTTCTTTTTGTGATTTTCAGCGGTCTTCTTTTCTCGTTTCATGCCCTCGCGCAAGCGCCCGAAGTTGGGCGGGATGCAGCCGCTCGGTATTTCGAAAAACCTGTCGAGTCCGGTGAAAATCGTTTCCGTCCTCAGGATCATTATTTGGCCATTCACTACGGTCGATTCATGAACGCTCAATCCTGGGATTGGGGTCAAAAGGGCCGCGAAGATAAAACCGGTTCGAACAACTACGGACTCACCTACCGTGTGAGTGAGTGGAACAATGCCATGGACTGGAGTCTGCGCGTGGACTTCACCGAGTACAATGTCGCCGGAGAGCGTCCTCTGAAAATGAGTTTGTTGCCCGTGCTGACGTTTCCCGATGCGTCCTCTCGATTTCCTTTGTACTTCGGTGCGGGGGCGGGCTTGGGGATTTTCTTCAAGCAGATCGACGGGGAGTCGCCGCTGTCTTTCGATTACCAACTGATGATGGGCGCCCGTTTCTTCAATATCTTTGAGAACGTCGGCTTTTTCATCGAGACCGGAATGAAAAACCATCTGTTGTTGACCTCGTCGGGGCAATTCAACGGCGTTTATCTGTCCGGCGGAGCGGTGTTCACGTTTTGAAGCTCCATCGTCACCTCGTTGAAAATTTGATCGCCGCTCTTCATGAGATTTTTTCCGCACAAAAACAGGCGGACAAGGTCATTGAGCGTTTTCTGAAATCGCAGAAAAAATGGGGCTCGCGGGACCGCCGCTTTTTTGCGGAAAGTTGTTACGAGACCGTGCGCTACTGGCGTCGCTTGTGGGTGTCGGCGGGTCTGCCGGAAAACGGAAACTGGCGGGGCGAAGCTCTGTCCCGAAGCGATGTCTGGACCGTTTGGGCGCGCTACGAATGGGAACGATCGGGAGAACTGCCCGAGTGGCCCGAGACGGAAGGTCTTTCTTTTTCCTCCACCTTGCCCAAGATGTCGAGAGCCGTTCGGGAATCGATCCCGGATTGGTTGGATGAACTGGGGGCCCAGAGCTTTCCTGGTGACTGGGATTCTTTGCTGGCCTCATTGAATAAACCTGCTGAAGTTTTCTTGCGGGCGAACACCTTGAAGAGTGATTTGAAAACCGTGCGCAAGGCCTTGGCCGATGAGGGAATCGAAAGTGAACCCGTTCCCGGCATTCCTGATGGTTTACGGTTGCCTGTGCGAAAGAACGTGTTTCTGACGAAAGCCTTTCATCAAGGGTTTTTTGAAGTTCAGGATGCGGCTTCGCAAACGGTGGCGCCTTTGCTGCGTGTAGAGCCGGGCCAGCGAGTCGTGGATGCCTGCGCTGGCGGCGGAGGCAAGACGCTGCACTTGGCGGCCATGATGAAGAACAAGGGCAAGATTCTCTCGATGGACATTCACGAATGGAAATTGAAAGAGCTCAAGAACCGCGCACGTCGGGCCGGTGCGGACATCGTTGAAACCCGCGTGATCGAATCGAGTAAAACCATCAAGCGCCTGGAAGGGTCGGCGGATCGTCTGCTGTTGGATGTTCCTTGCAGTGGCCTTGGAGTTCTTCGTCGCAATCCCGATGCGAAGTGGCGGCTCAGCTTTGAAGAGATCGAACGACTGACGGTTTTGCAGCAAGAGATTTTGACCTCTTATTCCCGCATGGTGAAACCCGGCGGACTCATGGTGTACGCTACCTGCAGCATTCTCCCGATGGAGAACGAAAAACAGGTGCAAAAATTCCTCGCAAGTTCCTCGGGGCAGGGCTGGGTTCTTGAGGAAGAGCAACATCACCGGCCGGATCGCGATGGATTCGATGGATTCTACGGAGCCCGGCTTTCTCGGGCGAAATAGTCGCTGGACCTCGGTCCAAGATGTCTTGAGTGGCGTGCTTTTCAAGCCGATCAGTTCAGAGTGAGAATCTTGCGGACGGTTGTTGCTTTGATGCTGTTACTCGGGCCCGGAGTCGCTTCGGCGAAAGTCCTTTTGGATACGGATCTCATTTATTTTCAAGACAGCAAAACGACCTCGGCCACTTCGACCAGAACAGGCTCTTTCTATTCAGGTGCTCTTTTGGTGGATGCGACCGGTAAGGAAACCCTGTACCTGGGCGCGATCCTGGGGATGGGGTCCGTCGTGATTTCCGGCGGAACGCGGGAAACATTCTCTCATCAGGATGTGATCCTGGGTGGGCGGTGGTTCATCGGTCGTCAGCGACTGATGTCACTGTCGCTCGGTTATGGCGTGCTGGCGCGGGGGGATCTGAAAGAGTCGAGTGCGACGCCGCGAGAAAAATGGGAAGGCACCAGTCTGTACGGCAAGGTGACGGTGGCCCCTCAGTTCCGTCAATGGACGGCTGGGATTTCCCTGATCTATCACCAGGTGAATTACGTTGAAAAAACCGTTCAAGGGACGACCTCCAAAGACACCTTTCAGCGCACGATGATCTGGCCCGCCATCTCGCTGGGCTACAAATGGTGATTTTTTCGGGCACATGAATTGCTCTTCAACTCGAGCTTAGCTCAGGAGCATTTATGTTGAGGCTCGTGTTTTTTTTGCTGCCCATCCTTTTGACAGATTTTGTAAATGCGGGATGCTTTCGCGAGCATCTTCGTGAGGCCATTGCCCTGAACACGGCACGTTCAAGTCTTTATTCCTCTTTGACCGATGGCGCTTCTCGATCGGTGTCGAAGCTGATGATCGAAACCGAAAAGATGATGCTGTCGGGATCCTATCTGGTGGACGTTGATCATATGGCCCTTCGTTATGAAAAGGCCGGAATTCGTGTGACTTGTGATTCCTATGTTTCGATGTCGCTGGTCCCTCGCTTTCAAAAGCGATTCGCGGAAGGGCCTGTGCCCGCCGCGAAAAATTATGACCTTCGAAGCCTGCGGATTGGAAAGCGCTTGAGCAGCGCTTTTGCCAGTCAAGACGACGCGAAAATTTTGAGCGAATCCCTGCAGATTCTGGATCAGATGAAGCGTGAGCCCAGGCTTTACTGCATGACTCGGCATTTGGTTGAAAGCGTGGCGAGGATCGCCGCATTGATCCCGCTTCACGAACAGAAGACCCAGGCTTACGGAATGAAAAGCCCCCGGTCTCTGCACCGACTGATGATCAGGGGCCATTTGGTCCTGGTTGAACGCAGCCGTCAGATCGACGAAAAGGCCAAGCCTCTGAATATGGCCGGGATTCCCTTGGTCTGTCAGGATGTCCCACCTATCGAGTTGCCGGAAAAAATCCACTGACCATGAACTGAACGGTCTTGAAAAAAAGAGAGGCGGGCGGGGCTGAGATGGCCCTGCTTTGCAGCGAACGGCCCGCTTTTTGGCCCCTGGTTTGCTCTTTGTCGGCTGGTTCCATGAAACGAAAAATCTCTTTTCTCTTTTTAGCAATGGCCTTGGCCCTTGTCGCCTGCCAACCTCGCGAGCAAGAACTCACGGGCGGAGACCCTTTGGAAGAGTCTTATCGGCTCATCGACAAAGGCGAGTACAACCAGGCCATCCAATCTTTGGAGGAGCTGGCCAGTCGCGACTCGCGTCCCGCCGTGGTCGAAGCCTTGGCGTCCGCCTATGCGGCTCGTGCCGGGGTTCTGGTGAGTCGCTATTGGGGGGCGGTCGTTGGCTTCAAGGCGCCGCTGATCCAGTCCCAAGAGAGCCGTCTCGAGGGGTTATCGGGACAGGCACTGCGTGTTCTGTCGCAAGTCGAGGGACGGAAGGATCTGACAGGGGCCGACGAGTTTTCAAAACTGGCTCGGTTCCTGTCGGTTCTCGGAGAATGGCAAGAGCGGATCGACCGCCTGCCGACGATTCCCGCTCGACAGCGCGATGACCTGCGCGAGGCCTTGGGGATTTTGGAAAACCACAAAGCTCCTGGCGGCCGGTTGTACCGGGCTCTTTTGGGACTGATCCTTTTGAAGTCAGAGATCAACGATGGGTTCACCGGCTGGGAGAGCATCAGTGCTTCTTTGGCCGTGAGCTTCGGCAAATCGCCTGGGAAAGTGAAGGGCGATCTGCTTTGTGTGGTCGATTACGAGGCCTTCGCTTCGTGGACCCGTGGTTTGGTCAAGACTCTGCAGTCGACGGCACTGGATGTGGCCGTTGCTTATCCTTCAAAAAAAATTGAGATCGAAAAAGCCGTCGATGATTCCGAAAAAATCGCCTCTCAGTACCTTCGGGTCGGAGGGCGTGCATGTCCGTGAAGAGTCTTTCGAAAGAAATGCTGCTTGCGGCGGTCAGCTTTACGCTGATCTCGGGTCTGATGGCCTCGCTCGCCAAGGCCGCACCCATTCCCAGGGACCTGACCTTGGGGCGCTCCGAGTCCACTTCGAAGCTTTTGGGTGGAGTCTGTTATACGACGGACACGGGACGGCAGGCGCTGCCTTGCAATCCGGCCTTTATTTCCCGCGAGACGGATCCGGATTTCCGGGCGCAGTTTTTTGCGGGGAACAATATTTCCTATTTGCGGGATGTGGGTGATCTTTTATCGGGTGATGGGAACGAAGAGACCGTGGATCGGCTGTTTTCCCAAAGTCGTCCGGCCGAAATGGAAGCGAATATCGAGGGCGCTTATCGCCAGCCGATGTTCGGGATCGCCTTTTCCCCGTACCGCGTTCTTTATTTCACGGCCATTCGGAACAAGGCCCTTCCTATCGTGACCTTGCTGGCTTCGCGCGAGCAGAGTTTGCGGGTTCAGTTCGGCTCTTATATGGGCGATGACTGGAGTTGGGGTGTGCAGCTTCGCGGTGTTCGTCGCGAGTACATCGGTCAAACCTTCTCGCTGGCAGATGCGGCGGTTGAAAATGGCAGCAAGATTTTCGAGACGCAAACTCAGTCCGCCGTTTATGTCGAGCCGGGTTTGCTGAAAGAATGGACCGAAGCGAAGTGGCGACCGCAGATGACGTTTGCCGTGACTCAGCTCGGAGCGGTCGATCGTAAGACCGATTATTTTCCGGCCTCGCCCGCCTTGCATGTGGGTGGTGCGATTCACCCAGAGGTGTCTCTGGGCAGTTGGGAAATCGGCGTGAATGCTGATTTCCATTCTGAAACCAAGAACTGGGCCGATCCTTTTCGTGTGGGGACATCTTACGAGCTGGGTGTAACCCGGTTTTCTGGAAGTGCCGGGCGCAGTGATCATGCTTTGGGTTTTCAAGTCAGTTACAACGACTTTTACGGGGGGCTGACGTACACCTCTCGCTGGATCAAAAATTGGTTCGGGTCGGATGAATGGGTTCGTACGGTCTTTTTTGAGTTCGGATTTGATTTATGAAGAAGACTTTGTTGGTGGCTCTGAGTTTGTTTTTCTTTTCCACGGCCTGGGCCGATGACGTCGTTTATGACGGTCCCGCCGACTGGTCCAAGTTCGATCAGTTCATGATTGATCGACAAAAGGAAGACGAGATCACCGGACTGAGTTACCTGCTGAGCGGAGCTTTGGCCACGATCGGTGGGAACCTTGGTTATTACTCGTCGAGCGATTCTTTCAGTCGTGGAGCCTACGCACTCACTCAAAGCGTCGGAATCGTCGCCATCGGTTACGGCGCCAGTATCTACTGGAACGGAAACGAGTTCGATTCTTTTTATCGGGCCGTCCGAGACAGCTCGCTGTCATCCGCGCAAAAAACTGAACTGTTGCAAAGATTTTTGAGCAATGAAAAGACCCAGCGCGAGAGAACCCGTTGGATTCGCATGGGGACCCATGCTTTGTTGGCTGTTGTGAATTTTTATTCTGCGTCCCAGGAAAAAGACAAAGACGTGAAGAATGTTTTTCAGTTCTTGGGCGGAGTGAATGCGCTTCTTGCGTTCACCTATGCTTTTTAGCTTTTCATTTTTTTGAACCCGCTTTTCTGAAGTGACGGCGTTTGCGCTGGGCCTCTCCGTCTGGGGGTGCGCTGACTCTTTGAGAGGACCCGCTCTTCCTTGAGCTATGACCGGGATTTTCAGAAAGCCTCCTTTTTGGGGGCTTTTCTTTTTTTGGGGGGCTGGTTTGGGTTGGTGGGTTTTGGATTTTAGTTTTTTGGGTGGGCTTTCTGAAAAACGCGTCACGCTTCCCGGATGTCCTCTCAAAGAGTCAGCGCACCCCCAGACGGAGAGGCCCAGCGCAAACGCCGTCACTTCAGGAAAGCTAGAGGCTTTTGAGAAATGTGGGCGCTTTGGTGCTTTTGGTTAGTAGTAGATTTTTAGGCCTGATTGGATTCCGATTCGGCGGGAGTCGGTTTTTGAGCCGGTGGGGGTGTCTTTTGTGGTTGTGATGTCTTGGTACCAGGCGCCGAAGATGCGGACGGATTTGAAGTCGATGAAGAGACCGGCTCTGGTGAGGGCGCCGGTGATGTCGGCGTTTTGGGTGTCGGAGTGGGCGGATTGGATGGCTCTGTAGGAGGCGTCGATTCCGAAGTATTTGGTGAAATACATTTGCAGGCTGGCTTGGGCGAAGAGGTGTTTCAGTTCTTCGGCCGAGGTTTTCCGGACGAGTTGGCCGCCGTGAACGGTGAGCGACGAGTTTTGTAGAGAGTCGCCGAGCAGGCGGATGTTCAGCATGCCGGTGAGATCGCTGACGCCGGCTTTGGTGTTGTTTTCATGTTCGACGGTGAGTCCGACGAATTGGGCATAGGCGTGCAGTTCTCCGGCGAGCGAGACGTTGTTTGATTCCGTGGTCGCGGGGACTGTGTCGTAGGTCGTTGAAAGGTGAGAGACCCCGATCATGAACTCGAAGGGTGACGGGGAGTTCATCGATAGCCACAGATCCATCATCCGATTTCGATCTCGCTGCGCCAACCACTCTTGGAGTGTCCAGCGACTGGCTTCTCGGGCTTGGGCTCGGGCCGTGAAGCCGCCACCGCTTCGGCTTTGTCCGTGGGCCACGTCGGCCAAGGTCAAAATCGCAAGGCTCAAGCAGGCGAAAACGAGTGTCTTGAAGTGGGACATCCAGTCCTCCCTTGTGGCTTTCATTTTCCCACTGCCACGCCCCTGGTCGAAGCGGTTTTTTCTTTGATCTCAGAAAGAGAGGTTGCGTAAAGTACACACATGGTTCACGACTTGAGTCCCTTCATCATTAAATTCTCCGACGACTTTGGCCTGCGCTGGTATGGATTTTCATACGTCCTCGGATTCATCGCGGCTTACTTCATGATGGTTTGGCTGGTCCGTCGGCAAAAGGCCGGCATGACCGTCGATCAAGTTGGAGATTTCATCACTTACATCGCCTTCGGGACGTTGATTGGCGGACGTTTGGGATATGTCCTCTTCTACAGCCCGGACTTGCTGTGGAAGTTCAAAGCTGATTTCCCTTTCTGGGGAGCCTTGGCGGTGAACGAAGGTGGAATGGCTTCGCACGGGGGCATGATCGGGATCGTCGTTGCCTGCTTCCTCTTTGCGAGAAAAATCGGCGTCAGTCGGTTGTACCTTTTTGATCTGTGCGCGATCTCGGGACCGATCGGTGTTTTCTTTGGTCGGATTGCGAACTTCATCAACGGAGAACTCGTTGGTCGTCCGGCGCCTGTGGATTTCCCACTGGCGGTGAAGTTTCCTCAGGATATCGAATCGTGGCCGACTCAGGATTTTGAACGTCTGCGCGGGCTCGAGTCCGTAGTGGACAAAGTCGGCGGCTCTCGAGATCAGTGGCTGGAGTGGGTCGATAAGTTCCGCTTCGATGCCAGCGCTCGCGATCATGTTTATGGAATGCTCAAAACGATCGTCATGCAAATCCAAGAAGGCAATCAAGCGGCCAAAGAAGCCATCGCTCCTTTGTTGACGCCACGGCATCCGAGTCAGCTCTATGCGGCTTTCGGTGAAGGCCTGTTGATCTTCGTCGTCTTGTTCTTGCTGTGGCGTTCTCCGCGAAAGCCCGGCTTCATCACTTCGGTCTTTATCGTGCTTTATGCGATCATCCGGATCACCGGAGAATTCTTCCGCACACCGGATGCCCATATCGGTTTTCAGTTGTTCGGGCTCACTCGCGGTCAGTGGTTGAGTATTGGAATGCTGTTGATCGGTCTTTTCCTGATGGTCTGGTGGGGAAGGTCTGGGGCGACTATGATCAATGGATGGGGGCGGATGCGTTCTGTGAAGATTGGGCGCCGCTAGTTTCGCCCTTTCTCTGTTCGGAGGGGGCCCTTGGGCTCTGTCTGCGCTTGG
>JAHBUU010000108.1 GCA_019637895.1 Pseudobdellovibrionaceae bacterium
CCGGCCAGCATTCGGCGACGAACGTCGTCTTCGGTGAAAGGACCGACGGGAGTGAGATCTCGGCGCGCAAACCAGTTTTTCATCACAACTTCTCCTTCTTACTCCGAAACGGGGCTGGAAGTGCCTCAATCATCTCCAGAACTTCCCGGTAGATCAAGTCGAAGCCGTCATGCTTCAAAGGCTTGCGCAAAACGGCCGCCACCGTCGAAGCGGAAATCAGATTCTTTCGATACCCGTGATACAGTCGTTCCCCGGCAAGAGCCCCCAGTAAATGGGCTGCGGCGATCCAAGAAGACTTATGTTTCGGTCGAAAAGGTGTGATTTTTTTTGCCCCGGCCGCATCCATCAGCTCAACCATTTTCTGCGAGAGCGCCAGGCGAAGAGCCTCTTGACCTCGGTCGTTGCCTCGGCGCGAAGACAGACTCGAACGGATATCGAACAAAGTATCCGATTTCCTTTTGGGATTGATGATCTTCGAACCAAAATACGCCACCGCCTCGATCCAAATCATGCGCGTGAAGTCTTCGGGAAATCGAAAGCCCAAGGACGATCCGCCCGTGATTTGATCATGGACGAACTGCATGGCCAAAGAGGCCGCATGATTGACCGAAGGACGTGCCAGATATCCCCAGCCCGCTTTCGACAGATAGAAGCTGCGACCATCTTCGATCAGCATCTCAATCCATTGGCGTTCATGAGTGGAAGCCGACGACCTCACCCGACTCCAAAGATCCGGATCCCCCGCCGTGTACACAGTCAGGTGCGACGTCGAAACCTCTAATCGCAATTCCTGCTTGAGCCAGTCGACCATTCGGGCCACCGAATCCGTGACGTCACCAACGCCCTCGTTCAGTTCGTCGTCCAAAGTGTGATCGAGCCACAACAGATAATTCTGCCATTTAACCCAAGGAGGAACACTCAAGACCACATAAGAAGAGCGATCGAATTTGACCACATCCACTTGATGATCCAAGCCCTTTTTCATCAAACGGAAAGAGGCCTCCTCGACATTTTGAAAAATACGAAAAGGCGGTGGCAACCGCCGCTTTTTTAATTCGGCGGGGAGCTTGCTTTGGCTGAGATGAAGATCTCCGTACAGCACGACCCAACGGCCATCGGGGTTTTTCTCGATTTGCTGAGCCAAAAGCTCTGCAGCGAAACGATCCCTTTCTCGCATTTTCGTTTGCAAGCCATTCAACGCAAGCACCCTGATCTGATGCTGCCGGGCCCAATCGAACAAAGCTCGATAGTGCTCCCAAGGGAAACCCCAGTTTTTCGCCCAACCGATTTTTTTGAGGAACTTTTCCTCGGAAAGCGTTCCCGCCAAATAAGCATCGACGTCTTTTTGAAATTTTGCGGCGAAACACTCGACGGCGAGCGAAAAGGACCCGGCCTTCGCCAGACGGAGTCTTTCCAAAAGTCGCAACTGTGTCTTTTGTGACTGCTGGAGAGCGTGAAAGTCACCAATCAGAAGGAGCTGATGACCAAGAGCCGCTTTGAGCAAGGCCTCCTGATCCGAGACCCGCCAAGGCGCCGACGTTTCCTTCGCGTAGGCTTTTCGATAGCTTTTCAATTCGCCTTGCTCACGCCCCCAACGCACGGAGACTTCCGCCATGAGCTGCTCGAACATTTCACGCCGGATGCGATACCAAGTTGCACGATCTGCCAATCCATCCCCCGACCTTGAATTGTGGCAGAAAACAGTTTGATTTCAATTCCCAATCCATGATCTCATCGAGCCATGAAAATCACACGAGAACGCTCTCTGTTGTTGGCCATCGTCTTCACTCTGATCGCTGTCGGTATCCATATTTATCTGGCCCGTCAGCATTACGCCTTGAAATACGGTGCACTCACCGGCCCGAGTGTCTGCAACGTCAGCAGCACGTTCAGTTGCGATGCCGTCGCGGCAAGTTCCTACTCGGCCGTCGCCGGGGTTCCCGTCGCGGTCTTTGGCGCTGTTGCGAACCTCATGCTGGTGTTCTTCTTGGGCATCACCTTGCTCGGCTGGACCGATGATCGCTCCAGCACTGGTCGATATGCGCTCTGGCTCGCCGCTTTGATTGCCGGCGCTTCTCTGATCATGGGCGGGGTTTCTCTGACCCAGATGGCGACCTACTGCTTGTTCTGCATCGCCTGCTATTTGCTGTCTTTCCTCTCCGTCTTCTTCACCTGGAAAGGCACGGATGGCTTCACCCAGGTCAAAGAGGACTTCATCGCCCTTTTCTCGACAAGATATTGGGTTCTGATCTGCGCCCTCCTCATTCCGGGCGGGGCCTTCTTTGCGAACACCTCCATCATCAAATCTTCGGGCGTCGCCGATATCGAGCGCTATCTCGGGGACTTCGTCAGCCAGTGGCAGGGCGCGACCGCGCAAAACTTCGCCTCGGACAAGGGCTTGGTTTTCCAGAAATCCACTCAGGAACCTCGGCTGACCATCGTTGAGTTCGCCGACTTCCGCTGCTCGCATTGCCGTCATGCCGCCCCCACCTTGCATGCCTTTGCCGAATCACGACCCGATGTGAAGCTCATCCTCAAATTCTATCCTCTGGATGGAACTTGCAATCCGTCGCCACTCCTCGGCGGCCGAGGTGATGGGATCTCCTGTCAACTGGCCTTCATCGCTCAGTGCGAACAAAAACTCAGAGGACAAGGCTGGGAAGCCCACAACTATATCTTTGAACACCAAGATCAGATCGTCGGCATCTCATCCATCCAAGAGTTGAACGAGCGTTACTGTAAGGATCGTCCTGGAAACTGCGAAGAGCTGCTGGCCTGCACGGAAAGCCAAGCGACCCGCGACGAAGTGCGCGCACTGGCCCAAGAGGGAATCGATGCCCAGGTGCAAGGGACTCCGGCGATTTTCGGGAATGGAAAGTTGATTCGCAGCGGACAGGTGCTGCCGGTTTTGGACGCCGTTTACAAAGCCTCGTCTAAAAACCAATCAGACCGAACATCCAATCAGTGACACGGATCAGGGCATCGTCAGTGACGAGGCCCACCGTTTCCGCCAGTCCTCGCATGATCTCTAGGCTGAATGCCAGAACGATCACCGCCACGACAGCAATCCAAAGGGCTCTCACGACATAGATCGTCGAACGCACGTCCTCGATGCGCAGATCAGCTTCGGCCTTTTCGACCCGCATCAGGATCAGACGGAGTTCCTTAAAGTGTTCCTTGAACTTTTCCCGCAATTCCTGCTGTTTGGCTCGAGTGAGTGAGTTGATACCCGGGAAGTTTCGTTTGGCTTTGATCGCAAAAATCAGATCGATCGAATGCAGGATGTATCGGCTGACTCTCGCATGAAAAGTCGGATACGGGGACGGTCTGTTTTCAAACTCACGAAGCTCCTGAATGGCGCGATCGTAACGTTCGTTCAGAACCCAGCTCAGAATGTTGTACCGAAGGCTGTCTGCCCGGCCCAAATCCGTTCTCTCGCCATCCAAACGGAAAAGAGTCCCCTCTTCCGAACGACCTTCGGAGGGAACGAGGGAGGATTCAGGTTTTTCCTTAGGAGCAGCTGCCATGCCTTTCGTATCGGCGAAAGCCCAGGGAGCTAGAGACCAAAGGCCCAGTCCTGGACCTCGGTCCGGTTCTGGACCTTCGTTTTGACGGACTCGACCCGGCTTGAGACAATGGAACCTGAATGCGGGTCCAACTCGACTTCATGGAGGAAGGCGATGGAATCTGAACTTCTGGGGAACAACCCCCTCAATCATTTCGATTTCGAAAACGAACCCAGCATCCGCTCGGTTCCACTTCCGAACGAGATCCCGGCCGCCCTGGATCTTCGACATCTTCCCAAAGACGTTCTCAAATCGTCGACTGTCGAGAATCTCATCTCTCAAAACGAAGACCTGATGGCCCGACTCAAGGTCGCCCTCCGCCGGCTGTCTTCGATGGAAACCGAGAATCAAGTTCTGGCCAAGAATGCGGAAGAAGCCCAACGCAAAGCCTCTTTGTCCGAGGACCAATCCCTCGTTCTCAAGGAAAAGGATCGCGCCTGGAAGCTCCGCCTGAAAGACTATGAAACCGAGCGGGAAATCCTGGCGGAAAAAATCCGCGCCTTCACCGAGCGCCAGCAGGAGCAGGAAAACGAACTGTCCCGTCACCGCAAATACCACGAAAAAATCCGCCTCCAAGTCAAGCCGCACCTGATGCAGCTCAAAGAGTACTCTCGTAAGCTGGAAAAACAGATCGAAGAGCTCGTCGCCGACCAGGACAAAAAGGCCGCCTTGATTCAGGATCTTCGCCTTCAGATCAGCGAGGTCACCAAAAACTCCCGCCGCCAAGTGGAACTAGCCGAAGCCCGGGTTCACGAGCTGATCGAATCCTACGAAAGCTCTCTGCAGCAAACCACGGCCGAGCTGACAAAACTCAAAGAACAAAACGAAGACCTCGAGATCAAGGCCGCCCGTCTGCGCCGCACCGAACAGGTCCGTGACGAGCTGGAAAACTCTGTCATCGAACTTCGACGCAGCAAAGAGGCCATGGCGATCCGCTTTGAAAGCGAAAACCGCCGACTCAGCGAGAGCGTCGAATCCCTGTCCAAGGAAAACGCCCGCTTCAAGGTCGAAAACGAAGACATGCGGGAAAAGATCTCGGGCGATTTTGAAAAAATCAAAGACCTGCAAAAGCAGAATCTGGATCTTCAGTCACAACTGGAAAGCCTGCGCTACCTGTGGGCCGCCAGAAACGAAGAAAACGAAAAGCTGAAGCTCAGCCTTTCGTCTTTGGAAAGATTGAATGTTGATCTTAGTTCGAAGATTCAGGAGATGCGAAACGGTTCACCGCCATCTCCAAAGAAGGCATGATTTCAAGATCCGGCAAAGCAGCATATTGAAGAATCCGAAGGAAGTCCGGATTCACGTCCGCGACTTTCACTTCACAGGATGTTTTTTGGTGGATCTCGGACAAAGTCCGAAAGAAGGACTGGATCCCCGAAGAACCCACGAACTGCAAATCCCTCAGGCAAAAAACGATCTTCTGATTCGAGAGCGATCTCAGACAGGCCTCTCGGAAGGACATATTTTTTTCCAGATTCAGTTTTCCGGAAATATGCACGACGGTGACAATCCCCAGCTTCTCGGTCTTTACTTCCATGATTGCCCCCCGATTCCGTTCTCTTCGGCTTCGACGCGATTCCCCTCAAGAGCCCCAAAGACCTGATTTTCTCTCCGAACGTCCTCGACAGGAGTCAGGCCCCCCTCTACAATGGGCCTGTTGTGACGGCAGCCCCGAAGATGCTTCTCTCTCTCATTGTTTTGTTTTGTTTGTTCGGGGTCGAACTCGCCTCGGCTCAAACGTCGCCGTCGGGCACTCCGATGGCAAAAATCCAGGGCCTGTTGCTCTCGGCCGACAATATGTTCCGCGACACCGACGAAGACTCTGTCGAGCTCTCCGGCGCGGTTCAGATCATCGCGAACGAACGCCACATCAGCGCCGATAAGGCCAAAATCTCCCTGAAATCCCGACAGGTCGATCTGCAAGGGAACGTCAAGCTGATGACCGTCTCGTCCACGATTTCCGGCGAACGCATTTTGTTCGATTATGAAAGCGGCACCGGCGTCATTTATAACGGCTATGTGCAGTCGGGCCCCGTGCTCTTCGAGGGTGCCGTCATTCAGAAAACCGGGCCCGAAGAGTACTTCGTCGTCGACGCAAACTACACGACCTGTACGAACTGCCCGGCCACCTGGAATTTTTCAGGCACATCAATTCGCGCGGAACTGGGTGGATACGCCTACATCAAAAGCCCGATCCTTCGCATCGGAGGCATTCCCGTCTTGCCGCTCCCCTACCTGATCGTCCCCCTCAAGAGCGATCGTCAAAGCGGACTCCTGACTCCCTCTTTCGAGCAAAGCCAGTCCGGCGGATTCACGCCTTCTCTTCCGTATTTTTGGGCGATCTCGCGAAATACGGATGCGACCCTTATTGCCAAGCACTACGAGTTCAGAGGATTCAAGGGTCTCGCGAACTATCGCTATGTCCTCGACAAAAAAAGCTCCGGAGAACTCGACGTCGGCGCCCTGAATGATCGTGTCTTCAAAAACGAAGGACGGCTGAACGAATGGCGATCCGAAGAGTCCCAGGGCAAAGCGCTCATGCGGTGGTTCATCCGGTATCAACACTATCAAGAGCAGGAAAGCGGCTGGGTCCACCGCGTCTCGCTCTTGAACGCCAGCGACCTCCAATACTTCAGAGATTTCCCGAAGGACGGATTTGAAACCGGCTCCATGAAGCCCCTGATGGATCAGGATCCGGCGATGGAAACCCGCATGTCGGCGACGAAAAACTCCAACATTTCGCATTTTAGTGTCGATGCCTCTTACTATCAGAATCTTCTGCAAGCGAACCCTCTGGCCGGGAACAACGATGCCGTTCATCGCCTTCCTGAACTCCGCTATGCCCAGGTTTCTCAGCCTCTGGGTTCGTCAGGATTTTACTATAGTCTCGATTTCGACTTCGCAAACTTCACTCGCTCAGGGGCGGCCTTCGACTCGTTGGCCGAACAAACGATCGATGGAAATCGCGTTCGATACATCGACAACACCTGCAATTCGCCCGATTACGGTTCAAACCCCAATTGCGAACAAATTGTCGGAGACCCTTTCGACGCGTCCAAGGATTTGATCCGCACAGGTCAGCGCCTGGATCTACAGCCGTCTTTGTCTTATCCGATCACTATCACCAACGGCGTCGACCTGCTTCCGAAACTCTCGTACCGCGAAACCCATTACAATTTTCCGATCCCGGAAGTGAGCAATCACGTTCGTCGTTATGTTCGAGCGGATCTGGCGGCAAGGACCAGCTTCAATGCCGTTTATGGTGATCTGTCGGATCTCAAGTCGACCCGCTACAAACACGAGATCAAGCCCGAGGTGATCTATACGGTCCTTCCGTGGATCGACCACAAGAGCCACGCGGTTTTCGGAACGGAAACGCAACGGGATATTCCAGTCTTTGAAAGCGCCAGCGTGTCCGACTCGGATCTGTTCGGGGCGTCGGGCTTGCAATTCGATTACAAAGATCGCATCTATGACCGCAACCTAGTGACCTACTCGGTGACAAACACCATCACCGAAAAATCTTGGATCAATGAACAGCCCGTCTATCGCCAGCTCGCTCTGTTCAAATTGTCTCAGTCCTATGACGCCTGGAAGGACTCACAGAACATCGACCACAAACAACCTTGGTCCAACATCTCTTTGCTGGCCGATGTTCGTTTCAACCGCTTTCAGACCTATACTTTGCTGAACCACTACCCCTACCAGAAATACACGAATGCCTCGTCGCGGGTGCGAATCAACGACGACTTTGGACGCTTCTTCGAGGTGGGTTTATCCCGACTCGTCACGCCCCCCGCCCGCCCGCAAGATCCGGTCGATATTTCCAAACGGACAGAGGATTACACCTTTGCCGGTGGGATGACCTCCCGTTATCTCAACTTGATGGGAAAGCTGACTTACGATTCCGTGGTCCGCGGAAAACCGGCGATCAAATCCTGGGCCTATATCGCCCAATTCAAACCGCCAGGGGATTGCTGGATCATCACCTTCATTCATGATCAAAATACAGATGGAGACACCAACTTGCAGCTTGGCTTCGAGTTCACCTTCGACGGTGTTCCGAAGCAGCCTCTCCCACAACAAGCTCTGGATAATTACGGGCGCTGACGCCGAGACTTAAAAACGAAAAACCGGAGACATCACGACGGCACCATCGACGCGGCCATCGGAAAACGCAGGTTGCAAACTCCACAGCTCGTCCGCTCGGGAATTGTCAGGTTCGTTCATTGCCAACAAACCAACGGCAATTCCCACATAAAGCCCCAACGAAGCCCCACGAGCGATATTGTTGGTGTGTTTGCCCGGCTCTGATTCAAAGGCCAAGCTGACCGCTCCTGCGCCCGCACCGATCACAGTTCCCCACCCGCAAGTTTTCAAAAAACTGGCCAGATCCCGGCTTTGCGCCGAAGCGGCGGTCGAGGCGAAAATAAGGGCAACAAAAAGAAGTGATCGCAACATGAGGCTATTTTAGGTCGTCTTCCGACAGATTGAAAAGCAAGATTTGTCCTGATTCCTCGACCATCGCCAAAACCAGACTCACATCGCTTTCGGTCTTTTGAGCCAACCACTCCTGTGCATGACGCAGACGTTGTTTTTGACGACGCCCCAGCCGGGTTTCTGGAAATCCTTTTGCCGAAAGGCTTTTGACCTCAACCAGTAAGGACTCGTTCCCCGAGCGCATCAGAAGGTCAATCTCTGCAAAGGGGGTTTTGAACCGCGAGCGGACCAGATGATATCCCTGTCCTTCCAAATGCCGACGGACCTTGTCTTCGGCGACAAGCCCCTTTTCATGAGTCCAATGCATACGCACCTCCACGGCAGTGGAGGTTGCAAAAGTGAGTCTGCTTTGACGAAAGTTAAACCAGGAATCCGGAAGCAGGGCTTTCCGAGGCGCGGATCAGCTCTTTGACGCCGCCGAAAGTTTTTCGATGAATCACGCAAGGCCCGAGTCGATTCAGAGCATCCTTGTGAACGGCCGTCGAATAGCCCTTGTGGGCTTCGAAACCGTAACCAGGGTATTGAGTCGCCTGCTCCTTCATCATCGTGTCCCGGGCCACCTTGGCGATGATGGAGGCCGCGGAAACAGGCGCGCAGCGCAGGTCTCCTTTGACCAGGGTTATCTGATTAAATCCCTGCAGACCCGGAATTTTCATATTGCCATCAATGACGATCGGCCAAGTCGCGACGTCACGTTGTTCATCTTCCGGCAGTTGAGCGATCAGAGTCTCGACAGCTCTTCGCATCGCCAACAAAGAGGCCTTCAGGATATTGATTTCATCGATCTCATCGACCGAAGCCTGCGCGATCGAGTGATGGTGAGTCGCGATCACCTTGGCCGACAACTCATCCCGCTTGGCCTCGGTCAGCTTTTTCGAGTCGGTCACCGCATGCAAAGGGTCCCCGATGCGGAACAACACGGCCGCCGCATAGACAGGGCCTGCCAAGCACCCGCGCCCGACCTCGTCGACGCCGATCACGTGGGTTCCGAGAGTTTTCCAATCAACGGGTTCAAGCGACAGATCGTTTTTCATCGAGAGAAATCTTATGTTGCAAGCAGGGGATTGAAAAGAAAAACCCCGGTTTTGACGCCGGGGTTTTTAGAAAACGATTGAATGAAACCGGTCCGAACTTACTCGGCGGTCGCAGTCTCTTTTGCAGCAGAGCTGGATTTCTGAACAGCGATTTCGGATTCGATTTTCGCTGCTTTTCCATCGAGGCCACGGAGGTAGTAGAGTTTTGCACGGCGGACTTTACCAGTCGCGAGCAACTCGACTTTGTCGACGATCGGAGAAGAGAACGGGAAAGTTCTTTCAACGCCGACGCCTGCAGAGATCTTACGAACAGTGAACGCACGAGTGATCCCTTTGCCTTGCAGCTTGGTCACGACACCTTTGTAAACCTGAACACGTTCTTTTTCACCCTCTTTGACTTTGACGTGAACGTTCACGGTGTCACCAGGAGAGAAAGTCTGGATGTTTTTGTTCGGAGCTTTCAAAGTCACGCGGCGGATGAGATCAGTCTCTTTGACGTCAGTTTTTGTCTTTTTCGCAGCTTTTGCCATGTCACTGTTCCTTGTAAAAATGCAGTCGAAGGGAAGGGATTAACACGTTTGGACGAGCGGGGTCAAGATGGCTTTCCTCGAAAATTCGACCAGTTAAGGTCCTCAAGTCCACAGGATCGCTTCTCAGCCTCGGAAAGCCCTTCCCAGAAGCTCTTCAGGGCTTTTCGGTCTTTTTCTGCCAGATTTTCCATCAAATCCGGGCGTTTTTTCAGCGTCACGAGCTTGGAAAGGCTCTGCTTCCACTCTCGAATTTTTCCATGGTTTCCCGAGAGCAGGGCCTCAGGAACCGAAATCCCCCGCCACTCCCTGGGACGAGTGAAGTTGGGATGCTCAAGAAGCCCCTCGGCAAAGCTGTCCTCGTGGGCCGAGGCCTGATGACCAAGAACCCCCGGAATCTGCCGAGAGATGGCATCGATCAGCACCAAAGCCGGAA
>JAHBUU010000109.1 GCA_019637895.1 Pseudobdellovibrionaceae bacterium
ATGCCGCCAAAACCGCTCATTTGCTCCCGCGCCAGGGCATGCTGAGGATGGGAGGCCAGGCCCGGGTAGAGCACCTTGGTCACTTTCGGGTGCTTTTCCAGATACTGCGCGATCGCCATGGCGTTTTCCGCATGGGCCCTCATGCGCAGGGGCAGGGTTTTGAGGCTCCGCAAACACATGAAGGAATCAAAGGGCGAAGCCACCGCCCCCATGGAGTTGCTCAAGAAGGCGAGCTTTTCCGCCAGGTCCTCCCGGTCCGTCGCCACCACGCCGCCGACCACGTCGGAGTGACCGCCGATGTATTTCGTCGCCGAGTGCACGACCAGGTCCGCGCCCAGTTCCAGGGGACGCTGGAAGTAAGGGCTCATGAACGTATTGTCGACGACCGTCAGGACGTTCGCGGCCTTGGCTTGCTGAGCGATGTTCCTGATATCGACCAACTTCAAAGTCGGGTTGGTCGGCGTCTCGAGCCAAACCAATTTCGTATTTGGTTTCAAGGCCGCTTTGAAATTCTCGTTTTTTGTCAGATCGACATAGCTGAACTCGATTCCATGATGTCGCAAAACTTTGTCGAACAAACGGAAGGTGCCGCCATACATATCGTCGCCCGCGATGACATGATCGCCAGCCTTCAACATATGAAGAACTGTTGTCGTCGCCGCGCAACCCGAGGCAAAAGCAAAACCAAAGCGGCCGCTCTCAAGGCTTGCCAGACAGTTTTCGTAAGCCCGACGAGTCGGGTTATGGGTTCGGCTGTACTCCCAACCCTTGTGGACACCCGGAGATTCCTGAACATAAGTGGACGTCAAATAAACGGGGGTCATGATCGCCCCGGTGGTTGGGTCCGGAGACTGACCGGCATGAATCGCTCTCGTCGAGAATCCGTAGTCCTGGCTCATTTTTTTCATCAGAAACTCCATCCCATTTCTTTATAAAGGTCTTCTGCGGACATCACGCGATTGAAGGTCTTCGCAAGATCCACACCTTTCAGGAATCCATTTTCAGTCATCCAGACGTCATTGAAGGCCTTGCTCAGATAAGCCCGTCCATTGTCCGGGAACATCACAAGAATCTTCGATGGGGTCTTCAGTTTTTCCGAATACTTGATCGCTCCGACCAGAGCCATCGCACTGGATGGTCCGACACACAAAGCTTCTTCGGCGATCAGACGTCTTGTCATCGCGAAGGCTTCCTGGTCGCTCACGCGCTCGAAATCGTCCATAACATTCAAATGAACATTTTCAGGCAGCATGTCCTCACCAACCCCCTCGACTTTATAAGGAGCCGGAGGATCGACGATTTTTTTATGATAGAACAAGTCGTAAAGAATACTTCCGACAGGGTCGGCACAAACGACCTTGAGCTTAGGATTTTTCTCTTTGAGGAAACGACCGCAACCGGAAATCGTGCCACCTGTTCCGGCCCCCGCAACGAACACATCAAGCTGTCCGTCCATTTGCTCCCAAATCTCAGGACCGGTGGTTCGGTAGTGGCGCTCCGGGTTGTCTGGATTGTGATATTGATTGGCGTAAAAGCAGTTCGGCGTTTCTTTCACCAGTTTTGCCGCAACGGACAGATAACTGCGAGGGTCTTCGGGTTCGACGGCGGTCGGAGTGATCACGACGCGAGCTCCGTAGGCACGAAGAATGGCTCGTTTTTCTTCGCTGATTTTGTCTGGCATCACGAAAATGCATTTGTAGCCTTTGACCGCAGACACCAGAGCCAAGCCTAGTCCGGTATTTCCAGAAGTGGCCTCAATGATCGTTCCGCCCGGCTTGAGTTCGCCACGCTTCTCTGCACCATCGATCAAAGCCACCGCGATCCGGTCCTTCACCGATCCACCGGGGTTGAAAGACTCGATTTTGGCATAAAATTCGTGAGGGCTGCCCGCCACGACCTTACTCAAACGAACGATCGGCGTATTTCCGATCATTTCAAGAATTTGTCCATACCGCTTTTTCATAATTCAACCTCCGTCGGTCGCTTGCGAGCCGGCTTTTTGCGATTCATCGCACCCAGCACCTCGGCCATGATTTCAACGAGATCCCCTTTGGCCTCAAAACCCAGCGCACGAGCGGCTTTTCTGACCTTCAAAAGGTCCGGTTTTGAGCGAACAACCTCGTCCATCAAAGTCCGATAACATTCGTTCTTATCCATCGATGTTTCCTCTGGACGCAATCTAACTCGGTCTCTGAGAGCCTTCAACCCTATTGCGAGAGGCCCTGAGACAGCAAATCCAATAGCGGAGACAAAATCAAAAGCATCATGGCCGGAAACAAAAAAAGCAGGAGCGGGACCATCAAACGAAACGGAAGAAGGGTCAAATGACGCTCGATTTCGTCCAAGCACGCCCGCTCGAGCTCTTTTTCCATCTCTTGGAGGGTCGCTTGCACCGGTTCGCCAGCAAGACTCTTCTCAAGAACGATCATCAGCGAGCGACGATAGGGGGATTTCAGTTCTTTTAAGAGTTCCATATGAGCGCCACCCCGATCGCGACGCTCGATCCACCGTCGACAAAATGACGGAAACTCCCCCGCCGCTCCGGCGAATCTTTTGAGGCCCACGCGAGGGCTTTCTCCGCTTTCGATACTTCGCCTCAGCTCCAAAGCCAGTTGCAGTGCGGGATTCAGACCTTCCATGTGTACCTCCGAGAAAGAAAATGAATCCAAAGCTGAGCGATCACGAACAAAACCACCGAAATCAGCGTTCGAGCGTCCAAAAACTTTCCCGAACGGAGGTGAAACAACAGAAGGGGCGCGAAAAGAAGGCATGAAACCCCCGCCTGCACCCGTGTTTGCAGCGTCACCTGGCCGGACCTACGTCGAAAAATGAAGCGGGTGCGAACAAGCGATCGGAAGCTCTCAAAAGCGGCGATCATCTTTGTTCCTTTGGCCTCAATGAGCCGGATTTCGCGCAAAAATTCGCGAGCGAGCGGCTGAGATTTCGAGAAATCACCTCCATGTTCCAGCCGCGCGACGAGTTCTTGAAGAACACGCGACATTTCGTGCCGACAAAAGGTGCGAACGGCGTCTTGCAAAGAGTTTCGAAGCGATCGTCCACTCTTCATCGACAAAATCACCTGATCAAGCAGCTCAAGTGCGTTTTCCAGAGAGAAATCGGGCGAAAAACGGCGAAAAAACGCATCAAGCACCCTCAAGAACACCAACAGACTTCCGATGAGACACCACAGAACGAGCGGCGAAGTGTTGATCGCGAGTGCGATGAGCGGAAAAAAACCGGCGGTGACAAAAAACGCGCGGTGTTTGTGCTCAGAAAGAGCTTTCATGACCGACATTCGCTGCACGGACATCATCAACAACAAACTTCCGAGCATCGGAACTACAATTTGAGCCATCAACATCACAACCTCCGGAAGTTTTGTTGAGGCAAGAAAGATGCAAGCGAATTTTTCTGTTGACGAGCCCGGTCGTTCTGGGAACACTCGGGGTAAGAGTTAAACGGTTTTCAAAGATTGCAACGTTGAGATGCAATTAGAGAAACAACATTAAACAGGAGGAGCAACCATGGCGAAAAAAGCTAAGAAAAAAGCGACTAAGAAAGTAGCTAAAAAAGCAACTAAGAAGGCTACTAAAAAGAAAGCCACCAAAAAAGCTTCTAAAAAGAAGTAAGGTTTTCTAACGGTTTTCGAATCGTAGACCCCTGGGGCAACCCGGGGGTTTTTTATTTTAAACCATCGCCTTCAAAGCCGCTCCCAGAGCGGTTTTCCCAATAAAAAAGGCGCCCTTTCGGAGCGCCTCTTTCTTGATCAAGACAGCAATCATCAGAAGAAGTAAGTCGCTCCCACGGAAGCAGACGGCATGAGTTTGCCTTTGGCAGGAGCCATGAAGAGATCGACTTCAGCAAACAGGCTTGCTCCAGCGAACTCTCCCTCCAGTTGGTTGTACTGAGCCCCGACAGCTCCAACGATATAGTCGATGCCGAATCGCCCCTCTTCGCGCTCTCGACGACTCAGGGTCGAATCGAGCATATAAGAATCCGGAGACTTATTTCCGGAGGAGTTGAACCATCTCGACCATCCCAAAGTCGTATAAGGGGTGAAAAACAGTCCTTCATAGCTGCGTTTCCAGGCGATCGAGTAGGTCGAATAACCTTCACCGATGCCGAAACCAGTCAAAACACCGTCTTGGCTCTCGATATTGAGCTCAAGGTGAACACCCAAAAGACCGGCGGTCCCGCCCATGTGGGTTCCAACACCGACCTTGCGCTCTTCACGAAGCTTCAAGTTGCTCGAATAGGTGGAAGAGCTCGTCGAGGACACCGATTGGCTGTCATATTCCAGAGCCATGGCGGCTGTCGAGCCAAGCAAGCAAGCGATCAGAACGGTCAATTTCATCTTCATGAAGGTCTCCTCTTATAAAATCCTGGCGCGAACGCCCTCTTCCTGCAAGAACTTGCGGATCGCTGCCGCATCCAAAGGTTCCAGCCGGTGGAGCAGTTTATGCACCAATTCGTAAGTCTCTTCAGCCTTTTTCGAACGCAGGCCGCCCGTGATATGCGCCAGATCATCGGTGATCTTGATCGCATTGTCCAACAAACGAACCATATCCTTGTTTTTCGAGGTCTTGTCGAGCAACACCAGGGTCCGGTTGAAATTCGTCGTCAAACGATCCAACTGCAGAATCATGTTTGAAACGGATCCTTCGTTCTTTTCCACCAGATCAATGATCTTTCCGGCCAGGCCATAGCTCTGCGAAATCAACTGATCGATTCGGGGTGGGTCTTCGCCTCGAACGACCGTGCCATCTTCAAGCGGCTCGGCCTCGACGGAGCCCGGGGAAACCTCTAGGAACTTTTCACCGATTACTCCGGCCATATTGATATAGAACTTCGAGTCCTTGCGCACACTCGCCCAGGCCTTCTTGTCCACACTGATGGTCAGACGCAGTTTGACCTCTTCTCCCTCAGGGGTTCGGTAACCCGGATCGAACGAGATCGAACGCACTTTCCCGACCGTGATTCCCATCACCCGCACCGGAGACCCCGTATCGATTCCCCCGGCGTAGTTATAGACCACGTGAAGCTCGTGACTTTGCGAGAAAGGGGACAAAACACCCATCATCATGGCAAAAACCAGGAGTAAAGCCGCCGCACCAACCGCAAGGATGCCGACTTTCGTTTCGGTTTTCATAGAGCCCCCTTTTCACACATAAGAAAAAACGTAGGAAAGAATAAAGTCCAGCACAATGATCGACACCGAAGAGACAACCACGCTTTGAGTGGTCGCCTTTCCGACGCCTTCCGCCCCTTCTTCGCACAAGAAACCAAAATGACAGGACACCAAGGGGATGACCGCTCCGAACACAGCCCCTTTTAATCCGGCCAGCAGAAGATCTTGAAAATCGACAAAAACACGCATCGAGGACAAAAACATCGCGGGACTGTAGCCCAGATGAATATCCGTGACGAACATGGCGCCCAGTAAACAGGTCATGCTGGCCAAAAGTGCGAGCAGAAATGTTCCGACGATTGTGGCAATGAGCCGAGGAACCACCAGATACTGAACAGGATCAATCCCCAACATCCGCAAAGCATCGATCTGCTCGGTCGTTTTCATCAAGCCGACCTCGGCAGTGAAACCGGCCCCGACCCGCGACGTCAGCAGCAAGGCCGTCACCACCGGTCCCAATTCTCGCAGGATCAGAAGTGCCGCAAAACCCGGCACCATCGAGTCGTTCTGGATCACCAGCTTCATGTGAAAAGAGGCTTCGAGGATGGTGACGATCGCGGCGAAACCCACGCAGAAGAGCACGATCGGAAGACTGCCGTTCGCGACGAAATAAAGCTGACGGGAAAACTCCTTCATCCGAAACGGCGTCGATGACAGAACGAACAACGTGCGAGCAACAAGGTCGAAAAAATGCCGAAGCTGCTTCACAGAGTCTCCCGGACCAGGGTAAAGACGATTTCGGCCAGGAAACTGGCGACCCAATCCATGACGACGATCGCAACCATGGTCGAGACCGCCGTTTCCACCACCGATCGCCCGACGCCGCGAGCTCCACCGATGGTCATGTATCCCTTGTACGTGCAGATCGTCGCCAGAATCAGGGCGAACAAAAGGCACTTGAAAAATCCCAGCACCACGGACGGCCAGGCAAGAATGGTCGGAATATGCCGCAAATACTCTTCGGATGTGACTCCGGCAAAGATTCCCCCCAGGAACATGCCGCCGCCGATCGACATCAGCAGCCCCAATCCCAAAAGGAGCGATGACGAGATGATGATTCCCAGAAAACGCGGCTGAATGATCTCTTGGAAGGGGTCGGCCCCCAAGCATCGGATCGCATCGATCTGTTCCGTGACCTTCATGGTTCCAAGTTCGGCCGAGGTGAAAGCCCCAACCTTTCCACTCAGCATGAAGGCAATCAGTAGAGGACCAATTTCACGAATGGTCCCGCTCGTCGCAAGCCCGCCCAGATAACCCAAAGCTCCGAAATCCCTGAGCTGCAGGGTGAACTGGACCGCCATGATGGCTCCGACGAAAAAGCCCGCCATCGCGGTGGTCGGAAGGCTTTGCAGAGTCACCGACCAGGTTTGATCGACAACGTCTTTCCAGCGGCAAGGCCGACGGACCAGGCCTCCCAAAATTTCTTTCAGGAACAGCAGGGCTCCGCCGATTTCGTCGAAAATGAAAAAGATCCTGCTCACGCCAAGACCTCTTCTAAAAAGCCCCGCACGAGGGGAATCTCTGATTTTTTGATCTCGGACGGTGTTCCTTGGGTCACGATCGAGCCCTTATCCAAAAGCACGATTCTGTCCGCAATTTCGAGAGCGCACTCCATATCGTGACTGACCACAATTGAGGTGGTCTTCATCTTGCGTGAAAGCTCAAAGATCAGATGATTGACGGCCCGAGTGGTGACCGGATCAAGCCCCGTGGTCGGCTCGTCAAAAAGCAAAATTCGGGGATTCAGGGCCACCGTCCGCGCAAGACTCACCCGCTTTTGCATCCCATAAGAGATCTGAGGCGGTTTTTTGTCCTCGATTCCCTTGAGATGCACACGAGCCAAGGACTCTTTGACCCGGTCGGCGATTTCACTTTCGGAAAGCTCTTCGAACCGTCTCAGTCCGAAGGCGACGTTTTCATAGACCGTCATGGAGTCGAAAAGAGCCGGATGCTGAAAGACCATTCCGCAGACTTTCCGGACCTCCAAGTAGTCGTGTTCGGAAAGCTTCGAGACCTCGCGACCCTGAATCCAGATTTCACCGGCGTCGGGTCGGAACAAACCGACCGTATTTTTGAGCAAAACGGATTTACCGGTCCCCGATGTTCCCAGGACGAAAACGATCTCTCCTTCCTCAATCCGCAGATTGAGGCCGTTCAGAATGGTCTTCGCTCCGAAGCGTTTTACAAGCCCGCGATATTCGATCACGCACTCATGACAGCACAGGAAAACTCTCCTGTCTAACGGTCTCAGCGGAAAGTCTTTTTCCAAAGGGTCTCATCAAAGCCGACAAGCCCGCGTTGAGAAGCCACGACGAAGGGTCTTTTCACCAAACGACCGTTTCCCGCAAGCAGCTTTAAAGCTTCGGACTCGGTCATGCCTTTGAGTTTTTCAGAGATACCGAGCTCGCGATACTGAACCCCCGAAGTATTGAAGAGCTTTTTGATCTCGCCGTCATAAGACGCCAAGACGCTCTTCAGTTCACTTAAGGTCGGCGGACGTTCGGTAATATCGACCGTTTCATAGTCGACCTCTTTGGAATCGAGGAATTTGAGCGCCTTTCGGCAGGTGGAGCATTTGTCGTAGGAATAGATTTTGAGCTTCGCCATAGAGGCAGAAAACAACATCATTGAGACCGATTCGCAAGTCAGAAATATTCCACACTTCGGAGCAATCACGCACCCGCTCCGCGAAAGGTCTTTCGTCTAAAATTTGGACACTCCAACCACCGCCTCCCCCCCCGCTTTTTGAGCCTGAGGGGAGACGTTCTTGCAAAATCATCCGTATCGCAACGGAGGTTCTGTGCGTCTTCATTTGATACATCTCGGCTTGTTGGCTTCGTTGTTGTCCACATCGCCCGCCCTGGCGTCGTCTTTTCTTTGTTCTCAGGTCTTTTCGGACAAGGTTTCCGACGTGAAAATCAACGACCTCTTGGGTCGTGGTGAAGCCTCCAAAATCACTGAAAATTTCAAGCTTCAGTTGTCCACGCTGTTTCAAACGATCGAAAACTACTATGGCCCTCTGGAATTGAAAGCCAGCACGGTCAGTTTGAACTGGCGTCAGTTCAAAGCCGATACGCTCAAAAAAGCCGGACAGCTTAAAAACACCAACGAACAGTACTATTTCATTGCGGAAGTTCTGGCCCGAATGAATGACGGCCACGTCTCGTCCGTTCTGCCATCCAGCCTCGTTTATCGTTTGCCCGTTCAACTCGTCTCGGCCGAAGGCAAATACTACAGCAATGCTGTTTTCCAAGCCTATCCCGCCGGACTCCGAATTCCAAAAAAAGGGGATGAAGTCGTCGCCATCAATGGCCTCACTCCCGCCGAATTTCAAAAGCAGCATGCGGTTTGGAATGCCTCCGGAAACTCTCAGACGAATCAGTCCATGTTCGGGATGACTTTCGGCTTCTGGAGCGAAGCCGGCGGATTGCCACTGTCGAAAATCACTCAAGACGGCGTCACCATGAAATTCAAGTCCCACGAAACGGGCGAAATTTATGACGTCGCTCTGCCTTTCCGCAAACAGGGGATCGGCCTGATCGGAAAAGAGCTGGGGAAACCAGCGCCAGCTCCAGACATCGTTTCGGGCTCGCTGGCGGGCCGTAATGATCGCTCGACAGAGCTGCAGGATATGCCAAAAACCTCGTCGATCTTTTCGGGTTTCCACCAATTGTTGCGGGCTCAAAAACCGGCCCCTCATATGACGAACGATCCGGTCAAAGTGTCTCCGGAAAATTCTCCGATGCGCCTCGGAGAAGTCACGCCGTTCTTCAAACTCCCCGAAAGTTTCAAGCCGATCACCTTGCCCGAAGCCATGACCAAAGAGCCGGTCTTGAGCCGACTCATCCCAGAGGGCGAACTGATGGCGGGAACCTTCTCGCATCAAGGCAAGACCGTTGGCTTTTTGCGAGTCCCGTCTTATTCACCGAAAGAACTCGCCCCCACGATTCGTAAGCTCCGATACCTGATCGCCGAATTGGAAAGAACGACGGACTATCTGGTCATCGATCAAACGAACAATCCGGGCGGAATGGTGATCTATTCCGACATGCTCGTGAAATCCCTGACCGGTAAACTGGACGAAGCCTCCCACATGAGATTCTCGGTGAAGCCGACACAAAAATTCCTGCGTCAGTACGCCGACCTCAGAAATCAAATCGCTCGCAACGAAGACGGCGCCTTCACGGCAGCCGAACTCGAGGTCTTCCTGCCGCGCGTGGATCGTGAATACAAAAAAATTCTGGCAGCTTTCGAATCGGGAAAAAGCCTGTCCGATCCCGTCTCGATGCTCGTGATGTCCGAGATTTTCGAAAAGGCCTACATGCGAGAATTGGGACAAAAACTTCCGAACGGCATGACCATCGGCGATCTCATGAAAGGTCTGCTGGGCGTCGATATCGCTCAGAACCAGGTCTATACCAAAAAGATCTACATGATGATCAACGAACTCGATTTCTCGGGCGGAGACGCCACCCCAGCCATCCTTCAGGACTACGGCCGCGCCCGCCTGATCGGGACACGAACGGCCGGTGCCGGCGGAACGGTCGAAAACTTTTCGTTCCGCGGACAACAGGAACTGCGCGTGAATCTCACGACCAGCTTGATGGTTCGAAAAGACGGCCGTCTTGTGGAAAACTACGGGGTCCATCCGGACCTGCCTCTGCCCCTGAAGGGATCCGACGTGGCCGATGGCTATTCGACATACTTCAGCCGAGTTCTTGAAG
>JAHBUU010000011.1 GCA_019637895.1 Pseudobdellovibrionaceae bacterium
AGCGCCGAGTGATCCCGATGGCCTCAGAGCCAGACCCCCTCAGCCCGAAAGGTCTTCGTAACACCTCGTGGATAGATCTATAGATTTTCAAGCATGCGATCGATGGCACTCTCAAGAGCGCTCAACTCGCCGTCGTTCCAAACGACATGATCCGCCCGCTTTTCCTTTTCCGAGAGCGGGATCTGGGACGACAGTCGTTTCGCGATCTCATCGTCGCTCCAGCCATTGCGGGCTTTCAAACGACCGTGGACCACGCTCGGCGAAGCCGTGACGACGACAACGGAGTCGAAACCTCCGATATTCTTTTCAAACAACAAGGGAACATCATAAAAGGCTTTCTGAAAACCCGCCTGCTGAAAGGCCTGTCTCTGTCGAGAGACCTCGTCCTGGACCAAAGGATGAACGATTTTTTCGAGTGCCAAAAGACGATCCGGGAGACCAAAGACTCGCATTCCCAACTCGCGACGATTGAGCTCTCCGCTGGTCAAGAGCAGGTCTTTCCCAAATTGTTCCAGGACTTTCGTCAAGCCCGGCGTGCCCGGCGCCAGAACCTGATGCGCGATTTGGTCGGCGTCAATGACGGGCCAACCTTTCTTGCGCAAAAAAGAAGCAGCCGTGCTTTTGCCGGAACCTAGACCTCCGGTCAGTCCGATCCATTTCATCGAAGAAACCCTTCAGTCTCACATTCAAATCGCCGACATGATTGATGATGTCGCAGTTTGAGCGGTTCGGCAAATATATACTCCTTGAGAAGCTCGCCGCAGGCGGGATGGCCGAGATCTATCTCGCCAAGTCCCTTGGCGCGCAAGGTGTGAACAAGTTCCTCGCCGTGAAGCGAATCCTCCCGCAATTCTGCGAAAACCCCGAGTTCAAAGAAATGTTCCGCGAAGAAGCAAAGCTCTCCGTGAACCTGCGACACTCCAACGTCGTTCCGATCTTCGACTTCGGTGAAGAAAGAAATCAGTTCTACATCGTCATGGATTACGTCGAGGGACGAAACCTTCGCCAAATTCTGAACGAACTCAAACGTCAGCAGATTCAATTCTCGGTCGAACAGATCGCCTACGTCATCCGCGAAGCGGCCGCCGGTTTGGATCATGCTCACCGTTGCATCGACGGTTCGACGGGCCGTCCATTGAACATCATTCACCGAGATATCAGCCCGCAAAACGTGATGATCAGCTTCGACGGCGAAGTGAAAATCATCGACTTCGGGATCGCCAAAGCGGAAACGCAGATGGAAGCCACCAAAGCCGGGACCCTCAAGGGGAAGTTCGGCTACATGAGCCCTGAGCAGGCGGACGGTCAGAACATCGACGTGCGGACCGATATTTTCTCTTTGGGCATCGTCTTGTGGGAGCTTTTGGCGAACGATCGTCTGTTCACCGCCAGCTCCGAAGCAGCGATCCTGCGCAAAATCCGCGACTGCCAAGTTCCTTCGATCCGCAAGATCAATCCGAACGTTCCTCCGGAACTGGAAAAGATCGTCAACAAGGTCCTCGCGAAGGATCCGAACCTGCGCTATCAAACGGCGGCAGCCCTGCACAAGGATCTGAACCGTTTCTTGAATACGCAGTTCCCTGATTTCAACTCTCAAGACTTTGCGGTCTTCATCAAGAATGCGTTTGCCCAGTCCTATCAAGAGAGCAAACGAAAACTCGTCGAGTACGCGAAAGTTCAGAATCCCGACGACAAAACCGTCGTGACAACTCAGCCTCCGGTGCAATCCGCTGCCCGCGCCGAAGCGACAGTGATCGACCATAGTGTCCCGCCCATCGGAGAAGATGGCCAGCCTCTCAATCAAGAAACCAATCACAAGGTCGACCTGACGGGTCTCAAACAAGGACAGACGCGCACCAACGTGTCGATGTCGAGTTCGGTCACTCCGAATCCGAAAACCATGACCGGGATCCGCACCGGAGTCACTCCGCCACGTGGACTTCCGAGCCGGCCGTCATCGTCTTCCGATCTGATGGAGACCCTGATCAGCTGGTTCGTCCGCGGTGGTGTCACGGCGATTTTCATTGTTGGCGGCTGGTGGGCTTGGCAAAACAACGTCTTCAAGGATCTCCTCGCCGAAAAACCGAAGGACGAGAGTCGCGTCGAGCAAGCTTCGAAAGCTCCGGCACCGGCCCCCGCTCCAAAGGAAGAGCCAGAGACCCTTTATAAAGTCACTCTGAACTCGGATCCAATCGGAGCCCGTGTTTATTTCGAAGGGATCGACCAAGGGAAATTCACACCGGTGATGGTGCAACTTCCTGCGCGGAAATCGATTCATATCACCTTCAAAAAAGACGGCTATTACCCTTACGAAATCGACTTCACGCCGGTTTCGAATGCTCAGCCGTTGCAGGCCAATATGCAGCCACTGGGTCGAGCCGCTTACATCAGCGTTCTGGTCATCAATGGCGGCTCCAGTCCTGTGATCGAAATCAACGGTCGACGGGTCGGAGACACCAACGTCCAAGTCTATCCGATTCCAGCCGGAGTCCCCGTTCAAATCAGAGCCAGAAACTCCTTCACCGGAGCCATGGCGGAAACTAGCGTCTCCCTTGAGGCCGACCAAAAGAAAACCGTCGAACTCATTCTCGGAGCCGGTCTTCCCCGATGAAAAATCCAACCACCCTCGCCGCTTGTTGGTTGGAGATGAAAAACCGCTCCTCCAACGGAGTTGCCATTCGCGTGCGACGCTCGTCCGGTTGGAGCGACATCAGCTGGCAAACCTATTCACGGGATATTGAAAAAGCGGCCGCAGGCCTGTTATCCCTGGGCGTTTCTCCGAAAGACCGCGTCGCTCTCATCTCGAATACCCGATACGAGTGGGGCTGTGCGGACTTCGCCAATTTTGCCATTGGGGCGGCGACCGTCCCGATCTATCCCAATAGCACCCCTGAAGACATCGTTTATATGTTGAACGAATCAGAAGCCGCGGTCCTGATTGCCGAAGGTCGCCTGACTCTGAAGATCTGGCGCAAGATCCGCGAGCAATGCCCACGGATCAAAACCGTCATCTGTTTTGAAACCGATGACCCTGCGGATCCGGCCTTGATCACTTGGGATTCCCTCCTTGAAAAGGGAAAAAAACTTCTGACGGACACACCCCGAAAAGTCGAAGAACTTGCAGAGAAAGTCAGACCCGAGGACATGGCCACCATGTTGTTCACGTCGGGAACCACGGGAAAACCCAAAGGCGTCGTCATCGCTCACGAACAGGGAGTTTCCGAAGTCACCGAGGCTTTCCCTTATGTCGGAGCCGAAGAAAGCGATATCAGTCTGTGCTTTCTGCCCTTTTCACACATCCTGGGGCGCATCGAGCTATGGGGACATGCCTTCATCGGCTTTACGATGGCCTATGCTGAAAGCATCGAAAAGGTTCGCTCGAATCTGGCCGAAATCAGACCGACCATCATGGTTTCAGTCCCTCGCATTTTCGAAAAGGTTTATGCGGGAATTCTGACCCAGATGGAAAATCAGCCACTCAAAAAGAAGCTTTTCAAATGGGCAGTCGGGATCGGTCGACAAGTCACCGAACTGCGTTTGACCAAACAGATCATTCCTCTGCCTTTGCTGGCCCAGTATGAACTGGCTCGCCGTCTGGTTCTGGAAAAGGTCCGCGAGGCATTCGGAGGACGTTTGCGTTTCGCGATCAGCGGGGGCGCCCCGATCAGTCGGGAAATTTCAACGTTCTTCCATGCGAGCGGCGTTCTCATCCTTGAAGGTTACGGCCTGACGGAAACCACGGCCGCCGTTGCCGTCAATACGCCTTATAATTATCACTTCGGCTCGGTTGGAAAACCTTTCGGGGATGTTCAGATCCGCATCGCCGAAGACGGCGAAGTGCTCGTCAAAAGCAAAAAAATCATGCAGGGGTACTACAAGAATCCCGAAGCCACCGCCGAAGCCGTCAAAGACGGCTGGTTTCACACCGGCGACATCGGCGAGATTCTTCCCGGCGGAGATCTGAAAATCACAGACCGCAAAAAAGACCTGATCAAAACTGCGGGCGGTAAATATGTCGCCCCACAAAGGGTCGAAGGTCTTTTGCAGCTTCATCCGTTCGTCGCCCAATCGGTGATTCACGGTGACAACAAAAAATTCATCGTCGCTCTTCTTGCCCCCGATCGCGCGGCCCTGGAAAGCGATGCGAAAGCCCGTGGCGTGACCTACCAGCACTGGACGGATCTGCTCGAAGATCCACAGATCCAATCATCCTTCCGAGCAGCCGTCGCCGAGGCGAACTCCCAACTGGCCAGTTGGGAATCAATCAAACGATACGCCGTTCTACCGCAAGAGTTTACGGTCGAAGCGGGCGAACTGACGCCTTCGCTGAAGGTCAGACGAAAAGCGATGGAAAAGAAATTCGCGGATCTTTTGGAGTCCTTGTATGTCTGAGCAGGTCATCTCTCGGTCGAAACTTTCGCTTTTTGCGGCCCTTTGCCTGGCCCTGGTGACGCTGTTTCAAAACTGCGCCCCTCAGGCCCACAGCCAAACGGAAAACGAGGGCCCCAGATCCCATCCGCTCAAGGCGATCGAGATGACGAAACCCTCGCTGGCCGGTGAGTCTGTGGTCTTTGAAGGGCTCCATCAGATCGTTGTCCTGGAAAACGAAAAAATCGAAATCAAAACCGCCTGTGGACCCAATCGCGAAGCCCGTATTCGCAATTTCGATTCGGATGAAAGCATCCTGGATGCCCAAGGAGAAGTCGCCATCCGAATCGACAACGTCCGCATCAAGCCCGACGATTTTTACCATGTGATGGGCTGCGCTAGTCCCGCCATGGATGAAACCGACGAACTCTTGTCACAGATCGTTCGCGTGGAACGGGCCAGCCGTTCGGGCTCGACGATCTATTTCACCACGGACGAGGGCCTCGTCCTGACCTTCGAACTTCAGTAGATGGCACCAACAGACTTCGACGCTCTCGTGCATGAGATCTGGGCTTCGCTCCTAGAGCTGATTCCCGAGGACCTGAAGTCCCACTTTCATAAGATTCAAATTCTGATCGAAGATGAGCCACCACCAGAGGTCCTCGCCGATCTGGCGGGCACGGAGCTCGCCGAATACCCCGAAGAGCTTTGTGGTCTGCATGTCGGAGTGCCACTCCCCGAGGAGTTGATCACGTCTCCCGATCTTTTCCCCACCCGGGTCTATTTATTCCGAAAGGCTCTCGTTGCCATGTGCGAGTATGACGGCACCGTGGAAGCCTTGGATCTGCTGAAAGAGGAAATCGCCGTCACGCTCTTGCATGAGGTCGGCCATTTTTTCGGCCTCGACGAGGAAGACCTCGAGAGGCTCGGTTACGACTGATCGGCTCGCTCAGAGAGCATTCATGAATTCGTCTTCGAGCCGCGTGGTCTGCAGCAGAAGGTCTGCCGCTTCACCCTTCATCTCGTTCACGATGGGTTCAACCACGGCCAGAGCCTTTTGAACTTCGTTTTTCATCGCGCCCAGATCGCTCAATTGGAACAAAGACGTCGACAGATTAAAGCCATTCGATTCCAGTGGATTTTTACCAGCCGTTACCAGATAAAAGATCAATCCACGCTGACCAGCGGCACTCCAGGTCCCGCCAAGCAAGCCGTGATCTTGATGAGCAAAGACAGACAGCCGGTCGTCGAAAGCAACGGCCGCCTGCAATGATTTTTGACCATCTTTCAGGGCCCGATCCGCCGCTGCCTGTGCGGCCACCTGGGCCAGAGCATCCAGAAGACCCGGTTTGGAATCATCCAAAGACTTCAAGGCAGATGTCGTGGCATTCAAACCCGAAGAAAGCTGACTCGTTGTCAAATCCGACTTCGCGGCCTTCAACTGGCGCACGACATTCGTTCCTTCCGTGAGGATGGGATCCAAACGACCGATCAGATTCTGCAAATAGAAATAGTCCTGATTCTCTTGAAGCAAGATCTCTTTGGACATGGCCCGAAGATCCTTTTTCGAAAGCTCGATGCGAGACTGGGTCTCTGTCACCTTTTTGGCATTTTCCTTGTTGGCCCGAATCAGATCTTTTTCCGCTTGCGACTTGCGCTGCAGGAAACGACGTTGGCTGGACAAGTTTTCGATTTGTTTCGCATTGTCTTCGATTTCGGTTCGCAACTGACTCAACGAGGCTTCTTCCGACCCAAGCTGACCCTTCAACGAACGAGCATCTTGAATCGACAGGGCTTGAGCCGAGAGAGCACCGCCTGAACAAATCGCAAAAACGGCCAGCAGAACCGTCAGTCTTTTGAAAAGAGCCATGAAAAACTCCAAACCCACGGGTTTTCCCCGCGGCCAAAATCGATTGTGAAATCCGTCCGGTCGGCAACTTACAAGGAAAATGCCAAAGAATAAACCGTCCCTTGTGAAACCGAAAAGAATCTACAGAGTGGAGGGTGACTAGGATTTGAACGATCGCCCTTTCCCGTCTCCGGAAAGGGCGATCCAATGGATCGGGCGCGAGCCAAGTCAGGCACCCTTATTCCAAAACGGCTTGCGCGGAATCAATGTGCCAACGATTGGCATTTTCGTGAAAGGTGACTTCGTCCAGATGACGAAGCGTTTGCGAATTCTCAACGATGAGCCAGAAACCACTTTCAAGACCGAAGCGGCCCGGAAGAACGATTTGCGAAACCGACTCCGGCTTTTCATTGTAGCGGTAGGCCTGGAAAGATCCGCCATTCCAAGTTCCGTTCTGCGAGATCTCCCACTGACGATAGACTTCGCCGTCGATGACCAGAACCGGATTCGCGGTGACTTGTCCCATCTGAATGCGCAGGCCCTGATGGCGGTCAGCGATTTTCCGCAAAGACGCCGGCGCCACTTCACGGGGAGGCCGGATGGTGATGCAACGGAAGCGACCCGCCGGTGCGCTCATACAGGTAGCGCCTTGGGATTTCAACTGATTGAGGCGGTCTTTGGCGCCAGGAGCGGTCATCAACAAAACATCAAAAGTTTGTCGCATGATGGGCTCGACCCGCCCTTTGAATTGATAGGTCCCAGAAAGAGCGATGGGTTCAGCGAACGCACCCGAAGCCAACAAAGTCAGTGCAGCAAAAAAAACAAAGCGCATGAAAACCTCTTGGGCAAAAGATTGAGAATCGTTTTCACGCTATCCTAAACTATTTAGAAAAGCCACCAACGGGCACCGAGACTGACCGTCCACCCCGAAAAATCCAGAGTGCGGTTTTCACCCGTATTGAGGAGCACAGCATCACCCGCATTGTGAGCACCCTGAGTATCCGTTACGGCCGCCGAATACTTCAGGTTTTTGAATTGCAGTTGTTTGTAACCGACCTCAAGAACGACCGAGGTCAAATCGAAAGCGGCGTACTCAATGCCAACGCCTCCAGCCAAAAACTGAGAGCTGGATTTCATTTCCGTCGAAAAATCCGCATTCGGAGCCACCGTCAAATTCGTGTATTCATTTTTAACCGTCAGATGAGCCTGCCCAACGGTGCCAAAGGCGAACATCCGATAAGAGGGCTTTGTCACAAGATTCAGATCAAGACCGACCTTCGGAATAAAGCCCGTCACGTCGCTGGAGGCTTCATACAAAGTCGCCCCCCCGGCATCCTTGGCTTTCACTTCACGCAAAGGCGCTGGCTTGAGAATTTCAAAACCGAAACGGAAACTCAGCGGCCCCATTGTCGAAATGAAACCGAACTCGCCGCCCAGATTGTTTTTCATCGAAGATGAAAAATCGACCGCTCCACTTTCCCCACGGAACAAATCGTCTTCGACTCGGGAGGTTCCCGCATGAACCATCAGATAGGAGGCGAACTTCTCTTTCGTCAGATTGAAAATCCGAGCTTCAGCAAAGCTCGACACGAAGATCAGGAGAACGGGTAAAAATCCAAAGAGCCTCACTGCAGGTCAACCACCACTCGGCTTGTCCCTTTTTGCCCTTTGACCTGAAAGATCTGAGCTTTGGTCCCCTTTTTCAAATCAAGGATCAGGCTCAAAGTTTGATCGGTGGGATCGACCAGCAATCTCGAAGAAGACACCTTTTGCGAAGACTTAAGTTTCGCCCGAACATCGGCTTCGGCCAGCAAAGAGTTCGGCGTTTGCGAAAAGTCCAAAATCAAGCGGGATGGATTTTCTTGCAACTCGGCATGGTAGTAGCCGGGAAAGCCACGGATGTCTTTGCCCGCCAGATCTCCCATGTCGATGATCACCCGTTCTTTTTGAGCGATCTTGGCCCAAGTGATGTTTTGGATCGAAAACCCAGCCCCGGCCAAGCCTCCAGTCGCCGCCGCAGAGCCCGACAGAATCTTTTCGGGCTGAGGCTTCTTTTGTTGCGATGGGATTGCCGCCCCGGCCGCCAGAGAAAACGTCAACATTCCCAAGAACAAAGTCACCGTTTGAGTCCAACCCATCGCAGGCCTCCTTGCCACCAATGAGCCTCTATTTGACCTTGGAGGAAAACCCCCTGTCAAATCCCTGGACACCTGATGTCCAAAAGAGGCTTTTCCCTCTGAAAACGCATCCTTGCAGCCGCGAAATGGGCCAGGCTCGCATTGAGCGCCTCCCGGGCCACATCCCGACGGCATGAACTTTGGATTTGTTCTTCCATGAAGTCAGACCAGGAGTCGTTATGAAACGCATTTTTCAAATGATCGCTGTTTTCGCCCTTCCAGCCTTTCTGGCGGCCTGCCCGGATAAGAATCGGGATGACAATCAGAACAGCACGGCGGCCACTCCTCTCACCACGTCTTGCCTGTCGGGTCAGACGGCCTGCACCCCTTCTCTTTATGGGCAGTTCCCAGGCTTCTTCCCTTATCCTGTGAATTACAATCAGTACGGCGGCTACATGAATTATTGGCAGTACTCTTACGGGGGTTACTACAATCAATTCGCCGCCCGCTTTTGCGATTGCGGCCCGAATGCCATGCCGGTTTACAACAACCAGATGGGACTCGGCTGTATCCGCAATCAGGCTCTTGCACCGATCGCGGGACTTGCCGGTGTTTGGTCTTTGTCCGCCGTCAATTCCCATTGGACCAGTCTTCCTCAGCATAGCAATCTGACAACTCAGAACCAGATGAGCTGCCTGAATGGCGTCACTCAAGCTTGCTTCCTGGGTCGCGGAAACGCGGACTGCGCCTCTGGTCAAGTCTGCCGCAGTGTCGCTCATGGCTCGGCTTTGGGGATCTGCTCCCGCCAGTAATCCTTTGCGTCATAGGTTTTGAAAAGGCCGCCGGAATCAGATTTTGATCCCCTCGTTTCCAGAGGGAAAACCAGGCCTTTTCATTTGCCCGAAAAGCCGTTTTGTGGGAACCCTCGGGGATGACAAATCTCTCTGAAAATCCCCTTTTGAAGCCCTTCACAAACAAAGACGGCGCCATGCCTTTCGACCAAGTCAAAGTGGAGCATTATCTGCCCGCTTTGGAAGAAAGCATTCGCCAAGCCCGCGAACGCATCAACGCGATCAAGACGAATTCGGCCGCTCCGGATTTCGCAAATACAATCACGGCCCTCGAAGCCGCTAGCGAACAAGTCGATCGCGTCGCTGGGATCTACGGCAATCTCGAAGTCGCTCATGCCGACGAGGCCTTGCAGGCTCTGGCAAAAGATCTCTATCCGAAACTGTCGGCCTTTTCCTCGGACGTTTCCCTGGATGCCGAGATCTTCGCCAAAGTGAAAGCCGTTCATGAAAAAAGCGGCTCTCTCAAGCTCGACATCGAAGAGGCGAAGCTCCTCGAAAAAACTTATCTCAGCTTTGCTCGCAACGGAGCTCTGCTGGACGAGAAAGCCAAAGAACGTCTGCGCGCCATCGACCAAGAGCTGTCGGTTCTTGGACCTAAATTCTCTGAAAACGTTTTGAAGGCGACCAATGCCTTTGAAATGTGGATCACGGACAAAGCAGATCTCGACGGCCTGCCTGAAGGGGCTATCGAAGCCGCAGCGGCCGCCGCCGATGCCAAAGGCAAACAAGGCCAATGGCTGTTCAACCTGCAGTTCCCAAGCTATCTGCCTTTCCTGACCTACGCGAAGAACCGCGCTCTGCGGGAAAAAATGTGGCGGGCCTTCGCTTCTCGCTCCGTCAAAGGCGAGTTCGACAACAGCGAAACCATTCTCAAGATCGTGCAGCTTCGTCACGAACGCGCGCATCTCCTCGGGTTCAAAACCCACGCCGACTACGTGCTGGCCGAACGCATGGCCAAAGACCCCAAGACGGTCACGAACTTCCTCGACGGCCTATTGAGCGCCTCCAAAACGGCAGCGAAACGCGACCTCGATGAAGTCACCGCCTTCGCCAAAGAGACCGACGGTGTGACCGACATCAAGCCTTGGGACTTCGGTTTTTATTCCGAAAAGCTGAAAGAAAAAAAATACGCTTTCAACGAAGAGGACCTGCGCCCTTACTTCCAACTGGAAAAAGTCGTCGACGGCGTTTTTGAACACGCTCGCCGCTTGTACGGTCTGACGTTCAAAGAAACCAAGGAAATCCCGGTCTATCACCCCGAAGTGAAGACCTACGAAATCCATGACGAGACCAGTGGCGAATACGTCGGCCTGTTCTACACGGACTTCTTCCCACGCGAGACCAAAAAAGGCGGCGCTTGGATGACGAACTTCCGCGAGCAAGGCATGTGGGATGGCAAGGTCCGTCGCCCTCACGTCTCCATCGTCTGCAACTTCACCAAGCCGACTCCGACCAAGCCGAGCCTTCTCAGCTATGACGAAGTTCGCACCTTGTTCCACGAATTCGGTCACGCTCTTCACGGGATGCTCTCGCAGTGCAGACACCGCAGCCTGGCCGGAACCAGCGTCTACTGGGACTTCGTCGAACTCCCTTCGCAGATCATGGAAAACTGGGTCGGCGAAAAAGAAGGCCTGGACCTGTTTGCCAAGCACTATCAGACCAATGCGCCGATCCCAGAAGACCTGGTGAAAAAACTGAAGCGCGCACAGCAGTTCCAAGCGGGCTGGGCTTCGCTCCGTCAGTTGCAGTTCGGTTACCTGGACATGAACTGGCACTCGGCCGATCCTTCAAAGATCACCGACGTCGATGCTTTCGAAAACCAAGCGACATCCGAGACCCGGTTGCTCGAACGGATCGCGGGCACCAACTCCAGCAGCGCTTTCAGCCACATCTTTGCAGGCGGCTACTCGGCAGGGTACTACTCCTACAAATGGGCGGAAGTTTTGGACGCGGACGCATTCGAGTTCTTCAAGGAAAAAGGTCTCTTCGACAAAGAGGTCGCTCGCAGCTTCAAGGAAAACATCCTGAGCCGCGGAGGAACCGAACACCCGATGGATCTTTACAAAAAGTTCCGCGGACGTGAGCCGGATCCAAAAGCCCTCCTTCGCCGGGACGGTTTGATCTGATGGCCGCGAAAAGCAAATCGAAAACGGTCGCAATCGTTTACCGCTTGCAGACCGACAAAGCCGTGACCGCCGCCACTGAACTCGCTCAGTGGCTCGTTTCCGAAGGACACAAGGCTCTCACGGCTCCTGCGCAAAAGGCCCTCAAGGGCGCGCCGCTGATGAAATCGGCCAAAGCTTTTGACAACGTCGATCTGGTCGTCGTCTTGGGCGGTGACGGAACTTATCTGCGAGCCGTTCGTCTTTTGGAAGGTCGGCAGGTTCCCATTCTCGGATTCAATATGGGATCCTTGGGATTTCTCACCGTGCATCCAGCATCGAACGCCACCGAGATCACTCAGAAAACCCTCGCCGGAAAAATGGAGCTTCGCTCGCGGGCGATGATTCGCGCAAGTCTTCGCCGCAAAGGCAAGACCCGTGGTGAATTCCATGCCCTGAACGACATGGTTCTGGAACGGGGTTCATCCTCGCACCTCTTGAACGTCGCGATCTTCCTGGGCACTCACAAAGTCAGCGAAGTGAAGGCCGATGCCTTCATCGTTTCGAGCCCGACGGGATCTACCGCTTACAATTTGGCTGCGGGCGGTCCGATCCTCGATCCGTCGGTGCGTGCCCTGACGATCACACCGGTCGCGCCTCACGCGCTCACGACCCGGCCCTTGATCGTTCCGGACGATGTCGAAATCGTTTTCCGTCTTGTTCCCGGTCGCGACCAGAAAGCCCACTTCGTGGTCGATGGTCAGAAAGAACTGGAACTCGAGAGCGAGGACGAAATCGTTCTGAAACGCAGCTCGTTCGACCATCTGGTCGTTCGCGAGCCGGGTTTCAATTCCTATACGCTACTGAAAGAAAAGTTGAAGTTCGGGGACCGCGCTTAGCGGTTCCACGGAGGGGTCCATGCTTCTTGAGTTGAAAGTCAGCAACTTTGCCATCATCGAGAACGTCCACCTGTCTTTCAAAGAAGGTCTGAACGTCCTTTCAGGTGAAACCGGCGCTGGAAAATCCGTTTTGCTGAAGTCCCTGTCTCTTTTGATGGGAGCCAAGTCGACTCCGGATTTGATCCGCACAGGGTCGTCTCAAGCCGTGATCGAAGGCTCCTTCGATCTGTCGAAGCGTCCGGATCTCACCGCCAAACTTGAAACCTTCGGCATCGATGCCGAAGAAAACCTCTTGATCGTTCGCCGTCTGATTGCTCCCGGCGACAAGTCCCGCGTGTATCTGAACGGCAGCCTCAGCACGCTCAATACCTTGCGCGAAATCGTTGCTCCCCTGATCGAGGTCACTGGGCACTCGGCCCCGCTGATCGAAATGACCGGCCAGCACGAAAACCGCAACCTCATGTCCAAGCCCCACCATCTCGATCTGTTGGATCAGTACTGTGGCACCTGGGACAAACGTCTTCAGTACGAGGAAATGTGGACTCGTCGGGCAGAGCTTTTGACCGAAATCGAGGACCTCAAAAAGAATGCTCAGCTGAAAGCCCAGCGTCTGGATTATCTCGTTTACCAACGGGATGAAATCGCCAAGCTGGATCTGTCACCCGGCGAGGACATCGAACTCGAGCAGGCCGTGAAGCGTCTGAAAAATGCGTCTCGCCTGACCTCTTTCGTCGATTCCGTCGAGGAAGCCCTTTACACGGACGACGACTCGGCTCTTAGCCGCCTGAATGTGGCCATCAGAAAAGCGGCCGAGATGACCTCCGTCGATCCCGAGCTTGCGGGGAAACTGTCGAACCTCGAACAGGCCAAGAGCCTGATCGAAGATTCACTTTACGACCTTCGCCAGTACGTCCAGAAAATCGATGCGGATCCGGCCTCTCTCGACGAGAAAGAATCCCGCCTCAGCGATCTGCGGAAACTGCAGAAAAAATATGGCGCTTCGATCGACGGCATCTTGCACGCCCTGATCGAAATGGAATCCGAGATCTCTCAACTGCAAAATTCGGAGAGCCGGATCGAGGAAATGAAAACCGAAGTCGACGCTCTGACGGCCAAGATGCAAAAGCTCGCCAAAGACATCCATCAACGACGCTTGAAGGGCTCGGTCCTTCTCGCCGACTCGGTGAATGACGAGCTGGCCGACCTCAACATGAAAGGCGTGACCTTCATCGCCGACGTGCAGCCGCTGACGGAGCTGTCCGCAACCGGCCTCAGCGACGTCGAGTTCATGACCAAGAACTCGCCCAAAGATCCTCCCCGCCCACTGTCGAAAGCCGCCTCCGGCGGAGAGCTGTCGCGGATCCTGTTGTCACTCAAGCGTGTGGTGGGGTCGTCCTCGCAGCCGCGCACCTATCTCTTTGACGAAGTGGACACCGGCGTTTCCGGCCCAACCGCCGAAAAGGTCGGCAAGAAACTGCGCTCCATCGCCAAGGGGCAACAAGTGATTTGCGTCACTCATCTTCCTCAGGTCGCCGCCTTCGGAAACGTGCACTTCTTCATTCAGAAGTCGCCAACCAAAGACTCCGTCTCGATGGAAGTGGCCGAGCTCAAAACCTCCGAGCGCACCCGCGAAATTGCTCGTCTCATCTCGGGCGAGAAGATCACCAAAACTTCTCTGGCGCATGCGGAACAGCTTCTTTCCGAAGCTCGATAGTCCCCCGTCCATCAAATGATTTTCATGAAGGCGACGAAGACACTCTCTTCGTCGCCTTTTGCTTGGCATTGCGACGCATTAGACCTCCGGTTTGGAATCCTCCTCTGAGATGATCTCCCCTCAAAGTGAGGTCCTATGCGCGCTCTCATCCTTCCGTTTCTTTTTTTTGGAGTTTCCTGCATGCACACCGGTTCAAAAAAATTCCCTCAAGATCCACCCAAAGCCGCTCAGAAATCCCATCGCCTAGAAAAACACGGCGACGTCCGCGTTGATGACTACTTCTGGCTGAGAGAGCGTGAAAATCCCGAGGTCATTTCCTATCTGACGAAAGAGAATGATTACGTTGAACGTGCGATGAAGCCGACCGAGCCCCTTCAAACCAAGCTCTTCGAGGAAATGAAAGGCCGGATCAAAGAGGACGACAGCTCGGTGCCTTTCAAACGAGGTTCTTTCTACTATTACACCCGCATGGAAAAAGGAAAACAGTACCCAATCCATGCCCGCAAGAAAGACTCCCTCGAAGCTCCCGAAGAAATTCTGATCGACGATAACAAACTGGCCGAAGGGCAAAGCTTCCTGCAGTGCTCGGGTCCGATGATGAGTGCCGATCAGCGACTGATGGCTTACTCCTGTGACTATACAGGACGCCGCTTTTACGATCTGAAAGTCAAAGACCTCGCCACTGGCAAAGATCTCGGCGTCGACCTGAAAAAGATCCAAGCCAGCGTCATCTGGTCCTCGGATGGTCAGCACTTCTTCTATGTGAAGCAACATCCCGAGACCCTTAGAAGCCAGTGGGTCTATCGTTACGACCTGAAAACCCACAAGAGCACGCTGATCTACGAAGAAAAAGACGAGACCTTCATCGCCTACATCACCCGCAGCCTTGGAAGAAAGCATCTCTTCGTCGGCAGCTACAGCACGCTCACCACGGAGGTCCGCTATCTGCCTTTGGATAAGCCTCTTGAAAAACTCAAGGTCTTCCTTCCTCGCGAGCGTGAACATCGCTATTCGGTCATCGATGGCATGGATCGGTTTTATGTCGTCACCAACTGGAAGGCAAAAAACAACCGGCTCATGGAAACATCGCTCACCAATACGGACCGCAAGGCCTGGAAGGATGTGATCCCCCATCGGGAAGATGTCTATCTGGACGATGTTGAGGTCTTCAAAAACCATTTCGTTCTGACCGAGCGTGAAAAAGGTCAAGACCGGCTTCGGATCAAAGAACGCGTTGGAAAAACGGACTTCGTCGTTCCGGTGAAAGATGCCAGCTATGTGATCGGTCTGACCGGCAACGCTGAATTTGAAACTCCGTTCCTGCGTTATGAGTACGAATCCATGCGGCAGCCCGAGACCACCTACGATCTGGATTTCCAGACCTTGCAGTCGAAAGTCGTCAAGGTGAAGGAAGTTCCGGGATTCAATCCGGAAAAATACAAAACCGAGAAAATCTGGATTCAAGCCCGCGACGGCACTCAAGTTCCCGTGGATCTTTTGATGAAAGCGGACGTGGCCGCCAACGGCAAAGCACCGATGCTGGTTTACGGTTACGGCTCTTACGGCGCGAGCATGGGGCCTTGGTTCTCGTCGGCGATCTTCAATATGGTCGACCGTGGCTGGGTCTATGCCATGACTCACATTCGCGGCGGACGTGAGCTGGGAGAAGACTGGTACAACAACGGACGAACCCAGAAAAAGATCAACACCTTCACTGACTTCATCGACACCACAAAAGCCTTGGTGAAGCTGGGCTTCGCAGATCCAAAACGCGTTTATGCCCGTGGCGGAAGCGCCGGAGGATTGTTGATGGGAGCGGTGATGAATATGGAACCCACGCTCTATCACGGAATGGTCGCAGAGGTACCGTTCGTGGACGTCATCACAACGATGCTGGATGATTCGATCCCACTCACCACCGGCGAGTATGACGAGTGGGGAAATCCGAACGTCAAAACGGACTATGACTACATCCGACAGTACTCTCCTTACGACAACCTGAAGGCGGGACCTTATCCCCATCTCCTAGCGACCACAGGTCTGCACGACTCGCAAGTGCAGTATTGGGAGCCAGCCAAATGGGTCGCCAAGATCCGGGATCTGAAAACCAACGACTCCCTGATCCTGATGAAAACGGATATGACCTCGGGCCACGGCGGAGCCTCGGGCCGCTACGAGGCCCTCAAGGAAGAGGCCGTGGTTCAAGCCTTCCTTTTGATGATCGATCCTTAATATAGAGAGCACCCAGAGTTCGAACGAAAAAGCCCGCAACCCTGCGGGCTTTTTTTTACCCTTCTCAAATCGCCTCCTCGCCTGGAAGCTACTCACGACCTAGGTCCTGCGTTTTCAGAAAGTCCTCCGAACTTCCGATGAAGAAGCTTCAGCGAGGATCTCTATGCGAAAAAAACTTTTGTTCGGTGCGGGCTTTCTTTGTCTTTCAGCCGCTCTTTACTGGGGTTACGTCAAAACTTTCCGCTCTTCGAGCATCGACATGGCGAGCCTGTCATCGGTTCATTTGGACCGCCTGATTCGCAGCGATGTCCTTGAAACACTGACGGCTCTGCAGACCTATATCGAAAATCCGAACGAGTTCACTCTGGCTTCTTGCGCTTCGGACATCAGCTATTTGCAAAGCCTGACCATGCGCTTACGCCCCGAGGATATGAATCTCTCCTCGATCAAAAGAGACCACGCGGAAATCGTACGAAAATCCTTTTTCGTTCGGCAGGCTCTCAAGAACCGACTGAATGGATTCGCCAAGGACATCTCGGTCGCAAAACTGAGAAACCATCCCTGCACAAGTGCCGCTCGAAACGGCATGAGGATCCTCCGCTACATCGACGACTACATTCTAACCACCGTTCTCAATCCAAAACCCTTTGATCCGAAAAAGGATAAAAAAGCGGGATCCATCCTCAATGACAAGGCTCCTTTGCTGATCACGGTGGATCGTGGACCCGTTAAGCTGCGCTCTGGGGACTTGATCATGAGCCGAGGCAACGCTTATACAAGTGCTGCCATCTCAAGAATCGGAGTCGAAGAGGCCCAGTTCTCGCATCTGGCGCAAATCTATATCGAGGCACCGGCGGGAACCGAAGTGACCATCGAGCAGGCACTCAAGGACCCACGCGTTCATACCGTCGAAGCCCATATCGAGATCGGTAGTTTCACCCGCTCCTTCGCAAAGTATGCCGAAGACGGCAATGCTCGGGCAGCCCAGTTCCGCTTCCGAGGCTCCGCCGCAGACGCTCATAAAGCTGCGAAATCCATCTTTACCTATGTTCAAAAATACCAGGCTAAAAAGATGAAAGAGGCCCATCGCACCCGTCTCTCGGTGAATGACAACCCTCCTTACGACTTCAAAATGGACGGGAACGATCACTCGGAAATCTTTTGCGCCGAGATCGTCTCTATGGGATATGCCAATGCCGGAACCAAATTACCCACCTTCCCGACCATTCTGAAAAAGAACGAGTTGACGGAAAAAATGGGAATCGCCGTGAGCTCGGCTTTTGCGCCTGCGGATATGGAAATCGAACCCCACTTCGTTCAACTTGCGGAATGGCGAGATCTGCGGCAAATTCCGTCCGTCATGAAAAAGGACGTGGCCCTGAGTTCCATGTTCCGCTGGATGGCCGAAAGAAAATACTCGTTCCAAACCAAGTCGATCGACTTGATCAAGGCCATGCTCGCCTGGACCGCTCGTCAGACCGATCTCGGATTCAAGGAACGACTGCCGAAAAATATGGACCAGAAAGTCATTCGCCTGACTTTCGCCATCGACCGCACCGGCGCCCTTTTGGAAGAAGAGCTTGAAAAGTTCGAAACTCAACAAAGTCTCGGCGGTCGAAAATTACGGCCGATATTCTGGGAGCAAATGGCCTATCTGGAAAAGTTCCGTAAAGAAGACGCCGCTGCCTTCCGAAAGAATCCGCTCTTCCGAAACAGCAGCCTTCACGGCGGGTTTAGGCCTTAAACAGTCGATACAGCATCAACGCACTCAAGGTCTTCGCGTCGGTCAATCGACCGGCGCGAATTTCTTCATCCAGCTCGGCCTGCGAAAGGGTGAAAACTTCGAGTTCTTCGCCTTCGTCCAGGCGAGCACCTTTTTGCTCGAGATTTTTTGCGAGGAAAACTTCGATAAACTCATTCGAATAGCCGATGCAAGGATGAGTGACACCAAGTCGGGTCCATTCTTTGGCCTCGTATCCCGTCTCTTCGCGCAGCTCGCGCTGAGCCGCTGTCAGAGGTTCCTCTCCCGGATCCAGTTTGCCCGCTGGAAGCTCCAAGAACTCTTGTTGAAGAGCATGACGGTACTGTCGCTCCATCACGATTCTGCCGTCGGGTAATATTGCCACGACGACCGAAGCCCCTGGATGAAGAATGTACTCACGCCGATGCTTTTTTCCTTCACGACCTTCCACGAGATCCTGGACGATTTTAAGGAATGAGCCCTGGTAAACGATTTTTGATTTCAATGTTTTGCCACGAAAAACAGACATCCCTTAAGGCTCCCACAAAACCGGACCAAAATCGAGCGTGTCTGGTCTTGCTCAATGAGTCGAGCCCTTGAATACTAAGAGGGCATAAAGACAAAGACCAGATCAGGAGGATCCGGATATGACAATGATGAGACGATTCATGCTAATGATCTCGACAGTCATGGCTGTTTTGACGTTCAGTGCGGCCAATGCTTATGCCCAATGGCGGGGTTCTTACTCCAGCTTTGGCGGCGGCGGAGGAAATCACTCTCTGACCTTCGGTCTTTCCTTGCTTGCCTCGGATCAAAAAGATCTGAACGCCGTCATCAGCAGCCACGGGGACACGGTTGGAACCAACTATAAAGTCAGCGAGCTGGGCTCTGGTTACGAGTTTATTGGTCAGTACGCCTACCGCTACGACCGCACAATGTACAGCCTTGTCATTCGCCCTACCTATGTCACCCAAAGCACCAGCGGCGACTGCGGCACCGAAAGTTGCAAATACGATCTGTCGGGCTTCACTCTGTTCCCGATGCTCCGCCTGACTCCGCTCGAGAACGACTTCATCAAGTTCTATATGCAGCTTGGGGTCGGTTATGGACGCCTGACCACCGAAGTGAAACAAGGTCCGAACTCGGCGAAATTCACCGGCAGCGGCTTCGGAACCATGGCCGGTGTGGGCGCGAACTTCTGCTTCAATGCCAGCCACTGTCTGACGGTTGAAGGCAACGTTCGTTATCTCTCTTTTGAACGAAATATCGCTGATTCCGTGAGCGGAACCTTTGCTGCTGGCAGCGGCTTCTCGCAAGTCGAATCCGGTAAAGAGGTCGAGCGCAACAATAGCGACTTGGCGACCACGCTTTCCGGCATTCAAGGCATTCTCGCTTATACGATGAATTTCTAAGAAACGATGCTTTTAGGCCCCGGTGGCGATCGCGCCGGGGCGTCTCTCGTAGAACTCTCCCACGGATCTCTCGAAATCACGGCGAATGAAATCACGCATGACCGCCGCCCGATCTGTCCCCTTCGCATACACCTGAGCGATTCTCTTGGACTGCAGATGAAGTTGCTGACTCAAAGTCAGGGCACTGCCTTCAGCCACATAAAGCACATAACGACCGTTCAAAGGCAAATAGAGGTGCAAATCATAGGGCAAAGCACTCTCGGCCTGGAATTGCTCCAGACGCAGCTCCAGATATTTTCCATCTGTCGAAGTCTGAATCGAAGAAAGGGCCTGTGGAGATTCAAAGAACGCCAAAACGATCTCAACCCCACGATGGGATCCACTTTCCATAAAGCGAGCCGCTTGTTCAGCCCAGGTTTTGAACTCGACACGTTTCGAATCAACGGAAAAACATTCGATCTCTTGCAATTGGAAACCCAAACGGTCGAACAAATGACGGACTTCCAAAGTCACGCGCTGCGAAGCTTCGTCATCAAGGACCTTTTCAGCCCCCATGGCCGCAAGAAAATAACCAGAGACATTTTTGGATTTCACACGAACGCATTTCAATTTAGATGTCCACTTCACGGGTTCTTTTGAAGCCGCTCCAGAAGCGCCAAAGATCTGTTTCATCATTTGAGAAAGTCCCTGAGCCAAAGCACCTTCGGCCGAATCCGGAAGAACCGGAGTCTTGAGGGTCCTTTTCTGACGATCAAGGAAGCCTTCGAAAAGAGGACCGGTCAAAGGCCCCATCAAAGCCGTGGCCTTCGATCGTTGAGCCAAGGCTTCCAAGGATTCAGCATTTTGCTCTTCACTGAAATCCAAAAGAGTGACGTGATAAACCTGGCTCAAAAGGGAGCGAACTTGATTCAAGTTATGATGACGAGCTTGCAGACTGATCAGAATATATTGAGGCTTCAGAAGGACAACGTCAGACAGCAACTGCTTGAAGTCAGAGCGGATCCGGACGGCCCATCCTTTGTTCGCCATATAGCGCTCGAACTCTTGAAGACGGCCTGGGGCCGCGGCGAAAACAAGGAGATTTCTGTTCTGAAGAGATGACGTCTGCATAACCTAGGAAAAGAGCAAAAGCAGAGCCAGGCAGGGACCCCGCCATTCGCAGCTGAGTTTGCCCATTTGTTCAGTTCCGTCGACATTCAAATCCGAATCCCGCAGAAAATCAGAGTGGGATCAAGGCCTTAGAAGAAAGAGGATAGCACCTGCTCGGTGTTCAGAAGATCTGCGTCTCAGGCGGGGATCAAAGCTGCTGCCAAATCAACTGCCCGTCTCTCAAAATGAGAACTTCCTGGGTTTCAAACCAGCTCCCCAGGTTGATGGCTCGGATCTGGCGGCCCTTTCTTCCGAAGCTCCAATCATCCTTCACGTGCATATGTCCACTGATGACGGCATCAAAAGGATCCTCATCCCAAACCAGCTCGGCATGGCGACGAAGCATTTTGCGGATTCGGGATTCCCTTTCCGCACGCTCGGCGGAGCTGCGTTTCCGGCTGTGCTTTGACCACCGATTCCCCATGGAATCAAGAAAATGCCCCGGCAGAAGATGAGCCAGTCGTTCCATCACCGGATGCCTCAAGAAGGCGCGCAATCGCAGATAGGAAATGTCGTCCCGATTGATTTCATCCCCATGTTCGCAGCGGATTCGAAGTCCTCCGACCTGGAACAAGCCGGGTCGAGTGCGAACATCCGCGCCTAAATGCTTTTCCCAATAAACCGCGAGATGCATGTCATGGTTGCCCTCGAAGTAAACGATCCGACTTCCCCGCTCGACCAGTCGTTTCAAGCTGGAAAGCAGAGGCTCGTATCTGTCCAAAAAAACCCGATGGTCGGAAATCCACAGATCAAAAATATCGCCGAGCAGGAAAATCATCGGCGGAGTTTCAGGTCGCTCCTCCAAAGAAGCCAAAAAGCGCAACAGGGTTTTCCCGTTGCGCTCTTCGAGCGACTTCAGATGAAGGTCAGAGAGGAAGACGGCGTCCACCTCACTCCTTATTCAAGTCGAAATTCTGCTTCTTACGGATGAAAGCCGGAACTTCCAAATTCTGACCGGTGAACGGAGAGCTCAGAACCTCGCGAGCCATCCGACGAGCTTCCTCGAGGGATGGATCTTCCATGTTCATGCTGAGCTGCTCTGGATGTGTGTGCTTGGCTTTGATGTCTTGGCTTTCTTTGAAAGCTTTCATCTTGGCCACCAGCAAATCGCGAGAGCTGGCAGGGACATCTTCAACCGGAGCAATCGGCGTCGGCACTTCGGCAGAAGGAAGGCTCTCGATCACTGGAGCATTCTCTTGGGTGTAGTGAGCGACGGTCGATTGCACGGTCGAAATTGGTGGCAACCCCTGAGGAGGCATTGCAGCCACTGGAGCCTGCGGCTGAACCTGCTGAGGAGCGACCTCCATCATCGGTGCCTGGTAGACCGGCTGCTGTGGCATCGATGCTTGCGGCATCATGCTTGGCATCGCAGGAATCGGAGGCAGGGTGTACGGGTTCGGAGCCTGGGCCATGGCCGGAGTCGGAGCCATTGTTTGCATCTGCTGCTGAACAGCCTGTTGTTGCTGTTGCAAGAGAGCGGCAAGGTCCGGGCGAAGATCAGCGGCACGGCGCTGGTCTTCTTGAGCGAAGCCAGTCGCGATGACAGTGATGCGGAGTTCGTCGGTGAGGTTCGGATCGATAACAGAACCGAAGATCACAGTTGCATCTTCGTGAGCAGCTTCAGTGATGAGGGTCGAAGCCTCGTTGACCTCATACAAGCTGAGATCCGGACCGCCCGTGACGTTGACGATGATCCCTGTGGCGCCTTCGATTTTGATGTTCTCGAGCAACGGAGAAGAAATCGCCATCGTGGCCGCTTCCACCGCACGGTTTTCACCGCGGGCAAAGCCGGTTCCCATGATCGCCATGCCTTTTTCTTTCATGACAGTGCGGATATCGGCGAAGTCGAGATTGATGTGACCGCGGATATTGATCAGATCCGAGATCCCTTTGACCGCGTGAAGAAGAACTTCATCGGCCTTTTTGAAGGTTTCCAAGAGCGGCGTGCGCTCGGCGGAAATCGCCAGAAGTTTCTGGTTCGGAATGACGATCAGGGTATCGACGTTTTCACGCAACTCACGCAAGCCTTCTTCGGCTTGCTTCATGCGTTTTTTGCCTTCGAACATGAATGGCTTTGTGACTACACCGACGGTCAAGGCACCCAGTTCACGGGCGATCTTGGCGACGATTGGAGCGCCACCCGTCCCGGTTCCACCACCCATACCGGCGGTCACGAAAACCATGTCCGAGCCTTCAAGTTTTTCGACGATGTCGTTGTAGGATTCGATCGCGGCTCGACGCCCGATCTCAGGGTTCGCTCCGGCTCCGAGACCTTTGGTCAAATCGGTTCCGAGCTGAATCTTTGTAGAGGCTTTGTGGGCATTCAGCGCCTGGATATCCGTGTTCGCCACGATGAATTCGACGCCATGGATTCCGGATTCGATCATCGTCGAAACAGCGTTATTTCCGCCGCCACCGACGCCGACGACTTTGATGTTCGCGCCGATGCTGATATTTTCCTCTAGTTCAAACATGAAGCCTCCAAGCTTTTAAAACATATTCCCAAAGAAATCTTTAACTTTACGGGCGATCCCATCCAGGGATTCACCAAGATGAATCTGCATTCCCTCATTGAGAAGCTGATCCTTGCGTTCGTTAAAGGCATGAAGAAGAAGTCCCACGACCACCGCGGACTCTCCCGTTTTGATTACGTCCGTGAGTCCTCCGACCCGTCCCGGAGCTCCGCGACGGACTGGAATATCAAAGACAAATTCTCCCATTTCAACAAGTCCGTCGAGCTGGCTTCCGCCACCTGTCAGGACGATTCCCGATCCGAGAAGAGGCATCAAACCGCTCAAGCGAACATCGTTCGCAACCAGGTTCAAAACTTCTTCGGCCCGGGCTTCCAAAACATCCGCGAGATCCTTGCGTGGGATCGCGCGGGCTTTACGACCACCGACGCCTTCGGCTTCGATGGTTTCGGTTTCATTCACCATGGAGGCCATGGCGCATCCGTATTTGCGTTTCAATTCTTCGGCGGAAACCTGCGGAGTGCGCAGTCCCACCGCAACGTCATGCGTGAAGTGCGAACCGCCGACCGGGATGACCGAGGTGTGCGCGACACTGCCGTTGACGAAGTAAAGAAGGTCCGTGGAGCCTCCGCCCATATCGGCGAGGCAGACTCCTAGGTTTTTTTCGTCTTCGCTGAGAATCGCATGCGAGGTCGCCAAGGTGTCGAGCACCATTCCGGCGACTTTCAGACCTGCACGGTGAATGCACTTCAGCGTGTTGTTCAAAGCGGCCTGCGCCGCCGTCACGATGTGGACGGACGCTTCGAGACGAACACCCGACATTCCAATGGGATCGGTGATGCCGTCCTGTCCGTCGACTTTGTACTCGCGAGGAAGCACATGAAGAACGCGACGATCGCCAGGGACCGCGACGGCCTTGGCCGCCTCAAGAACGCGCTCGATATCGGCCTGAGTGACTTCGTTGTTTTTGATGGCGACCATGCCCTTCGAATCGAAGGACTTGATGTGCGGACCGGCCACGCCGACCCAGACATCCTGAACTTGCACGCCAGCCATCAGTTCGGCTTCTTCTTTGGCTTTACGGATGGATTCGGTGGTCGCCTCGATGTTGACGACGACACCTTGTTTGACGCCCATATTGGGGGCACGACCCATTCCTGAGACTTCGATTTTCCCGTCCGGGCTCACTGTCGAGATGATGAATTTGACCGTGGTGGAACCAAGGTCGAGTCCGGCGAGCACAGGGGCTTTCGGCTTTTGTGAGCTCATCATGAATTCCTTTTCGAGCTAAGACCGACCATCATAGTCGTCCTCGACTTCAGGTTAGAGAGGGATAACGCATACTTGCAAGCACTTTCTTGACGAAAGTGGAGCTTGACTTACGCAACGCGCCAGCTGAATCACGAAGCTCCTGGACCAAAAATCGATAGAGAACTTCCAACCTGAGATGAAGTGGATCGCCCAACCCACCCCGTCCATGAACCCGAACTTCGAGGTTCGGCCCTCCGTCTTGGAGGGAGAACACGTTGGGAGCAACCTCCTGATCAGCTGCTCAAAGAGCCGCGCTCAGTTTCTACTTCCAGAACTCCAGTAAGAGCTTCAGAATCTGCAGCACCAGATAAACTAGGCTGAGGACTCGTTTGGCTCTTGCGATGAAACGTCGAAGAGAAGAACACTGTTGGGTATTCTTGTTTTCCGGCATTCGGAACTCCTTTGTAAAAAGAAGTCTCGAATTCCTCGCAGAGCGAGATCGGGCGACCCGGTCTCGCTCTTTGCATTTTACAGGCCCTTTTCAAAATGAAAAACGGGGCCTCGTCGGCCCCGCTTTTCATTTTGAAATCTGCGAATGTGACTTACAGATTCAGCGGCAAGCTCAGGCTCAACATCCAAGTTTTACGATCGGCATCGATGTTGACGGAGTTTCCACCGTTTTTGAATTTGTCGTAGCTCAGGTTGATCATGTCGAAGTTAATGCTCAGAAACGGCAAGCCGGTGTAACCGATTCCGACTTTGGTTCCATTTCCAGTCATTTTCCCGCTCTTCTCCATTTCGGTCGAGAAGAAGTAGGTTCCGCTGACTTTGATGAGAATCGGGAAAGTGAACTGGGCGAAAACGCCGAGATCCTGATTCGTCCAAGTCACCGAAGGCGAGGAATCCTGTTTCAGGGAACCACGCATGTAATCCAAGCCCGCCGCGAAACCGAGGCTCGAGTAACCAAGCTTCAATCCCAGGTTCGTTCCAGCGAGATCATTGCTAGTGGCGCCACCTTCGATCTTGCCCGTCTCGTAGCCGATGGATGGCTCGAGGTAAATGCTGGCAAACGCAGAAGAGGACATCAAAACGACGGCAAAAAGGGCACTTAAAAATTTCATACTGACTCCATTCGTGAATGATTCGAGAACAAGATAAAGATCCCGAGGAAACTTTGAACTGGCAATGGGCGGTTGAGCCTCTTGAAGCAAACTGGACCTCGTCATTTCCTAAAAGGCCTGCGTGCTGCCTTCGAGCTTGACCAAAACTTTCTTGGATAAATTGGCGTCGAGACTTTTCGCATGGATGCCGCGGTTGTTCAGATACTCAAGCACCTGACCCAGGCGCGCCGATTTCAAGGCAATGGCGTCCTCGCCGACCTTCACTTCGACCGCACTCTTCACCATGGTCATCGAAAAGCCATCTTTCTGATTCCACCGCACCTCCGAGATGGTGGATCTCGAAAAAGCTCCACGCTCGGGAATCTCGTTCAAGACTTTGACGGCTTTTTTCCGGAAGTTTTCTTCCTCGAAAACCTTCCCCTCGAAAACGACGACGTCAGGCGCAAGCTTCGCTTCGATCGGTGCCAGAAATTTTCCCTCTTCGATCACGGGAATAAGGGCCTTCTGCCCCGAAAAGTAAAGAGCCTTGACCTCTTGAGGACGGATCTTGACGACCACCGACCGTGGCCACTCTCTCGACAAGGAATGATCTGCAATCCACGGCTGTGCCCCGAGGGTTTTCGAAAGATCACGCATCTCAAGACTCCAAAGGGATTGCCCTCTGTACATTTCAAGAGACTTGTCCAAATCGTCCACCAGCGGCTTCAAATGCAAGGACCGGTTGGGGGAATCTTCGAGCACGATATGAATTTGATCGAGATCGAAGAACCCCTTCCGGTCCAAATGGTACAGGAATCCTGCCAGCGCGCCCGGAAGAAAAATGAATGTGACGAAAAGCCTCAGCAGGATCTTCATGCTTTCAGCTTATCAAGTCTCTTCTTCACGAACAATCTCGGCCAGGACCCGTCGAGCCTCATCCGAGCGCATTTCACTCTTCACTCGACCAAAGGCGAGATCCACCACCTTGTCACAATCCGCGACCGTCCCCAATCGGTGAGCGATGATCAGCAAGGTCACACCCTGCAGATTCTCGCGAATCACCCGCTGAAGAATGGCATCGGTTTCGACATCCACACTCGCCGTCGCCTCGTCCAAGACGATGATTCTCGCTTTCGTGAGCAGCGCCCTGGCCAGACACAACAGTTGCCGCTGTCCCTGGCTCAGGTTCAATCCGCTCTCAAGAACCGGAGCATCCAAGCCCCCATCCAAGGACTTCACAAAACTCAGCAACGAGGCGTTTCTGAGCGCCTCTTCGAGCTCTTCTTCCGAGTACTCGTTGTACCGATCCATATTGGACCGGATCGTGCCTAAGAACAGCGTCGGATCCTGCGGAATGATCGCCAGCGAGCGACGCAAGCGCTCCAATGGAACCGAGGCGATGTCTTCGCCGTCGATCAAAATCCGACCCGATTCGAGTTCGACAAAGCGGAAGATGCACTGAAAGAGCGTGCTCTTCCCCGACCCCGTCCGTCCAATCAGTCCGACCTTTTCACCGGCTCCGACCCGGAAAGAAACGTCATGCAAAACTCTCGGCAAATGAGGCGCATACCGAGCCTGAACTTTCTCGAAGACAATCTCGCCTCGGGAAGGCCAGGACTCGGAAAGTTCTTGCGGTCTCTCGATGCGAATATCCGTTTCCGCCGGAAGGTTCGTGTAGAACTTCATCCGTTCAACCGACGTCATCCGCGACTCGATATCCGCGAAGATCCGGATTCCCCAATTCAGGTAAGCCCAGAAGTTCAGCATGTAGATCGTCAGGACCCCCGCAATTCCGGCACCGAGATGGCCTGACTTCGCTCCGAGAACGATCGCCGTCGAGGTCGCCGCCGCGATCAGACCGCCAACCAATGGAACCCTCACCGAAAACCAGCGGTTCAAAATCACGTGGTTGTAAAACATCGTCTGACTGTGAGCGAGCTTCGAATAGAAACTCTCGAGGAACCAATCTTCGCTGCGGAAGCCGCGAATCACGGGCAGGCCGACCAAGGTTTCCTTGAAGTGCGCATATCTCGGAGACCTTGCAATCGAATCAAGGCGCTTCACTTCACGCGCAGGCATCCGATAGTCCCTTTGAATGACATAGTACAAAATCAGAATCGGACCGATCAGTGCGAAAGAAATCGGCACCAACGTCAGAATCAGGATCAAGCACAAAATCACTTCGATGAAGATATGAATCGCCTCGCTGAAGCTCCTCTGCAGATAGATATCCACCGACTCGACATCCCGTGAGAACCTCTGCAGAATCCGGCCGACCGGAGTCGAATCAAAAAACCGCAAGGGTGCCTTTAAGAGAGCCGCCAACATCCGCTCTTGCATGAGCTTCCCGGCACCAATCCCTCTTTCCAGCCACCAAAGGCTATTCATCAAGTTAAACAAAAGCGCGGCCAAACCGATCAACCCGTAAACGGCAATCGCGTGGAGAGGATTATTGAGAACATCTCCCCAGCCCTTCTCGATCAACCAGGCTGTCCATCCACCGCCTTCGCCCGACTGCTGAAAGCTGGAAATCATTCCCAGCCACCATCGCTGAAGCAGCGGCAAGGCCATCACGAGAATGGCTCCACCCAAAAGGCCCGCCAATCTCCAGGATCGCCAGCGTCCGTCCCCGCCCAAGGATTTGAAGTAATCCAGATAGACGGATCCCTTGACCGCTCCCACTTCACGATCTTCATCTTCGGTGATGCGGTCCAAGGCGCCAGAATTTGCTTCGGCTTTCGTTGTCGCCTCTTCCGTTTTCTTTTCTGTCAACGCGGCTTGCTCGGCCTTTCCCTGAGCCAGGGAGTGTTCACGCAAGAAAGACCGGAATCTGGCGGATACCTTTTTCACTTCCTCAAGGGTCCCCTGTGCGACCACCCGACCGTTTTCCATAAAAAGAATCCGGTCGAAATTCGCCAAATGTTCCAAACGGTGAGTTGCCACCACACGAGTGACGTCTTTCCACTCCCCGAACAAGAGCCGCTCGCTCAGATGACCTTCGGTTTCGACATCGACCGCCGAAAGAGGATCATCCAAAAAGACAATCTGCGGGCGCTGCAAAACCGCCCGGGCAAGACTCACCCTCTGCTTCTGTCCGCCGGACAGGTTCACCCCTTTTTCACCGATCTCGGTCTGCATCCCTGCGGGCAGCAAAGCCAGATCTTTTTCAAAATCGGCCAGATACAAGGCCCTGCCAATCTCCTGCTCTTGTCGAACACCCTCACCGAACAAAAGATTCTCACGCAGGGTTCCGTTGACGATGAAAGCCTCTTGAGGAACGTAGGCCGTCCGTGGCTCGACCAAAAAGCCCTTGGAATCAAAGAAGCGCCGGTGCGATCTGTCTGCGGCGATCTCTCCGATCAACGTCATCAACAAAGTGGACTTTCCGCATCCCACAGGACCAACGATCGCAACACTTTCTCCGGCACCAATGGAAACTTTCAAACCGCCAAAGGTCTCCAAAGCTTCCGTTTGCAAAGCGACCGCTTTTTCATCGCTGCCTGGTGCTTCGCCGATCTCATTCAAAACGTCTGATTTCAGAAAATCAGAAATCCGACGCGCACTCACGAAGGCGTTGGTCGCCCGGGACAGAAGCCACGACAATCCGCCGAAAGGTTCTTCCAAGAGACCGAACAGGGCGACCAAGGTGAACACCAGGGCGGGATCAAGAGAGAATCCTCTCAAGACATGGATCCCCAGCGCCACGAACAAAACGATCGAAGAAACCGCGACGTAAGCGACCCCCGCAAAGGATTCCGAGCGAGCCATGCGACGACGCGCATGGAGTTCACGCCGACGGACATCTTCGACTTCTTTCGCCACGCTTTTTTCCCAGGCGAAATACTTCACGACCCGAATGGCGTTGAGGATTTGACCCATCAGCGTCACCCGGTGGTCGCGCTCCTTCATCATGATCTCATCAAGATGGCTGAAACGCTTTGCGAGCAAGCGGGTTGCCGGAGCGAGACAGACCAACAGGATGAGCGGCAGAACCGCAGACCAACCGATGTAATGGAAAAGCATCCCGATCACACTCACGACCGTCAGGGTCGTAAAGATCATATCGGCAAAAACCATCGAAAAATCAGCCAGGGTTTCGGAATCCGAGCCCATATGATTCACGACGTCTCCGACCGGAATCTTCATTCGTGCCTGCTGGGTCATTCGCAGCGAATGACGAAACAGGCGTTCGTTGATGACATTCACGATCAGTTGATACTGCTTCAACGCTTGAAAGAAAAAGTGCTGAAACGAAACACCACGAACGATGGCACTTAATCCCAGCAACAGAGCACAGATCAGCGCAAAACGAAAATTAGCCGAATCATCGAAGCCAGCGGAAATGGCCCCGACGAATCGATTGACCAAAAGAGGCTGCATCAGACCGACCACGACGGCGATCGCGTAGGCGCCATAGGCTTTCGTGAGACCTCGGCGACAGACCTTCAACAGGCTCCATGCCAGTTCTTTTCCGGACTCCCAACGAATCTCACCGGTATTCAGAGGAGAATGCCGCGGATTCAGCCAATCCGGCATCGGCAAGAGATCCTTTTCAAAGAGGATTTTTCTTTTTCCTTCTTTGACCAAAATGCTTCCGTCGCTGAAAAAGAGCGCACGGAAAAATGCTTTGAACGACTTCATGAAAATTCCCAACTTGACATTGCAATCAATTTTTTTAACTTAGAACAGGCCGAGCTTGATGACTTCGGTGTGCAGATCAACGCCCTTTTGAGCTTTCACCGTTTTCTGAACGTGTTCAATCACGCTCAAAATGTCGCTGGCTTTCGCTCCTCCGACATTGACGATGAAATTCGCATGCTTCAATGACACCTGTGCACCGCCGACCTGGTAACCCTTGAGTCCGCAGCCGTCGATCAACTGAGCCGATTTATGCCCCGGCGGGTTCACGAAAACGGAACCGCAGCTCGGGAGATCCAAAGGCTGCTTTGAAAGACGAACCTTGTTGGCATCACGCACCTTCTGCAGAATATCTGGCTCCGGCTTGTTTTCCCAAATGAGGCCCGCCTTGACGACAACGCCAGGCTGCCAGCCCGTCGAATGACGATAGCTCCATTGAATGTCGTCTTTTTTCAATCGCACTCGTCGAAGCTGATCGCCCTCCACACGAAGGACTTCCACCCACTCGATGATTTCGTGGAACTCTCGCGGCCGAAAGCTTTCAGCCACGCCCGCATTCATGACGACACCGCCACCAACGTCACCAGGGATGCCCGCCAGGAAAAGAGCCGGCGCCAGTTTCTGCTTCAAGAAAATCTTGAGAAGTTCCGACTTGCCGGTTCCACTCAAGCACTCCAAGCGAACAAAATCCGGCGACTCCTGAACTTGAACGCCGCTCAAACGGCGCAAGCAAATCACCAATCCCTTGATCCCCTGATCGGAAACCAAAACGTTCGTACCGCCGCTCAGCACAGTCCAGGGAATATTTTCGGTCAGCGCAAACCGTAGCGCCTCTTCCAAGTCGGCTTCGGTTTCAGGCAGACAAAAATATTCCGCCTCCCCGCCGACGAGCCAGGATGTGTAATCCTTCAAAGAGACATTGTGCCGAATCTGCAACATTCGCTCATTCTCGGGGAGGTTTCTCCCCGAGGCAATCAGTTCCAACATATTCACTTCGCTTTCAGAGAGAATTACCGACGCATCGGGGGCGCCAGATATTCGAGCTGCTGAAGCACGGGGAATTCCTCGAAGAACTCTCGCGCCTCCTCATTTGGGCCGACTTTCACCACTAATCGAGAATGTGATGTCATCAGCCACCAAAGCCCCCTTCCGCTCTTGCCCGCCTTAACGACGGAACCGAGGAGGAAGTGGAAAACATCAGTGGCCCGAAACATCCCATTTTTATCAGTGGAGACCCTCACGAGGGCCAAAGGCCTCTCGAGCTCAGGGTTTTGCCATTGCCTGTTTTCACGCAACAACGCTTTCGTGTTTTTCACACTTCCTCCTCACCGCCATTGGCGGGTTGATAAAACCCAAAACCAGGGAGTTCGGGCCGGAACTCGATCAAGCTCTGGGGGCTTTTTTCCACGGAAAATCCATGGAAATTGAAACGGTTGAAATGAAGATCGAGAGGAATGCACGGAGCAAACCGCTCGCGCTTCATTTCATTAAATTATTTTTTAAGGAATCTTGAGACGGCCTCGCGGCTTCGGGAGATCAGCCAATGGTCCCGACGAAGGAGGCCACGGTATCTGTCGATAGTCCGAAAGACTTTGTATTTAGATTCAAAATCAACATGTCAAGGCCTCCTTTCTTATGGAATAAACCCATCCTGTCTGATTGGATTTCGAAAAACAACAATTTTCTTCGTTGTCTTTCGGATTCCGGACGAGCTTGCAAGCTTCCTAGCAAAAGAACGTCCAAGGAGTTCACTCGTTTATTTGAACCTCAGATAAATTTTCCGGTGCCAAAAGAAGACTCGGTTCCGTTTCGGAATCGAGTCCATGGATCTTCGATCTCTTCAGATTTTACACCGCGGACGATTCTTGGCCGCACGATACTCGGGCATTACTTTCGGGATGTACTTTCCCAAAGTTCCGATCCGCGTTCCATGAGAAGGATGCGTCGACATGAACTCAGGTGGCGCCCCTTGTGATGCCTGCGCCATGTTCTCCCAGAGCCGAACGGATTCTTCGGGATTGAAACCAGCTCTCGCCATGTAATCGAGTCCCATCACATCGGCCTCGGTTTCTTGCGCCCGACTATTTGGAAGAGTGATTCCAAATTGCGCCCCCAAGCCCAAGGCCGCCATCAACAACTGATAATCACGCCCATCTTTCTGTGCCAGCACACCACCGACAGCCAGAACCCCCGTCGTCAAAAGCTGCTCGGAAACCCGAGCCCTGGAGTGCTCGGCCAAAACGTGGGCCACCTCATGACCCAAAACCGCAGCCAGCTGATCTTGGGTTTTCGCGACTTTCAACAGGCCAGTGTGAACACCGATGTGACCTCCGGGAACCGCGAAAGCATTCGCCGAGTCCTCCTTAAAGACCACCACTTCCCACTTTCGTTTTTCGGGCAAGACGGCCGTGATGGAGTCGGCCACGCATTTCACATAACCATTGATCGCTGCATCCTTTTCGATCGGCATTTTCTTTTTAAGGTCCTCGAAGGATTGATCCCCCAGAGAGTCCATCTGGGATTCCGAGATCAAAACCAACTGCCGCCGCCCTGTCGGTGACGTCTGACAGGCGCTCAGCGCGACAAAACAAGCGATCGCAAGAAAATTCAAACGGCTCATCATGGCCTCCTAGGACGGAAGCCAAACTATAAAGAAAATGAATCGGAAAGGTCAAATAGTGCCTAGAGCAACGCGAGAACTTCAAGGCCGAGTTTCCAGCCATCTCCCGCACCGAGGGTGACAAAGACATCGTCCTTTTTCAACATGGCGCGAATCCGCTGAGCGGACGAAGCGTCACGCACGAAATAGTGCTTGTCCGAATGCTTCATCTCTTCGACCAGACGAGTGGCCGTGATCCCTGGAATCGGCGCCTCACCCGCAGGATAGATGTCGCTGATCAGAATCACATCCGCCAAATTGAAACAGGTCGTAAAGTCATGCCAGCAGTGCTGAGTCCTCGAGAAACGATGGGGCTGAAAAAAAACGACGACGCGTTTTTGAGGGAACCTTTCGCGGAATCCCTGAAGAACGGCTCGAACCTCGGTGGGATGATGTCCATAGTCGTCATAAACCATGACGCCATTCTTTTCGCCCTTGAAATGAAAGCGTCGATCAACGCCATCGAAGCGCTCCAAGCCGCGAAGAGCCTGCTCGACCGTGACACCGGCCGCCCGGCTCGCAGCAAACGCCGCCAACGCATTCAGAGCATTGTGCCGTCCCGGAAGCTTCAAGGACAACTGCCCCAAGGGACTTAGGCTTTCTCCATGACGTTCACAAATCTGGTACGAGCCATTTTCACCCGCAATGACCAGATCGTTATGGGTTTCAAAGCCGTAGAAGATGATCCGTTTCGGATGATTGGCGAAGAGCTCTTTCAAACGTGGATCATCGCCGCAGACGATGCAGACACCGTAAAAAGGCACCTTCAGAGCGAAATCGACAAAGGCCTTCTCGAGATTCTCGAAACTTTTGAAATGATCCAGATGATCCGAGTCGATATTCGTGATGATGGCGATCTCCGGAGACAATTTGTGAAAGCTGCCATCGCTTTCATCCGCCTCGGCCACCAGCCATTCACCGTCCCCGAGAAAGGCCGTCGACTGAATCCGATCGAAACGCCCGCCAACCACGATGGTGGGGCTCAGTTGGCTTTCGAGCAAAATCGACGAGGTCATACTGGTCGTCGTGGTCTTTCCATGGGTTCCCGCCACGGCGAGCCCCCGCTTGAGTCGCATGATTTCCGCCAGTGCTTCCGCTCTGGGGATCAGAGGAATCCGCTTGGCCCGAGCTTCGGCGATCTCGGGGTTGGTCATGGGAATGGCACTCGAATAAACGACGACATCGGCATCGCCGACCTGCGAGGCATTGTGACCTTTGAAAATCGACAGGCCCAAGTTTTTCAATCGCAGGGTATTGGCGTTCTCGCCGACGTCACTTCCCGAGACCTTGGCTCCCATATTATGAAGGAGTTCGGCCAGGCCGCACATTCCAATGCCACCAACACCGACGAAATGAAAACGGGTTTTCTGCAGTCTCATACGTCTCCAGGAGACAAAATCAAATCCGCGATCTTGTGCGCGGCTTTCGGTTTATGGAAGTTCCGCAGATTTTCTCTCATGGTCAGACGTCTTTGGGAATCATTTTTCAGCTTGAGGATTTCCTCTTTCAGACGCTCGGGTGTGAGCTCGCTCTGAGGAACCATCAAGGCGGCATCGCGCTGAACAAGACTCTCGGCGTTCTTGCGTTGATGATCATCGGCGGCCGACGGCAGAGGAATCAGGATCGCAGGACGACGAACAGCGGCGAGTTCTGCGACCGTGCTCGCTCCCGAGCGACAGATCACCATGTCCGCCCACAGATATCTTTGATCCATGTCATGCAAAAACTCGAAGGCATTGACCCCGGAAATTCCTTGGTAGGCCTCAGAGATGCTCTTGTAGTCTGCGGTCCCCGTCTGGTGAACAAAGCGAATGTCCTGACGCCACTCGGGATCCAGCTTGAGCAGATCTCTGACGGCATGATTGATCGAGCGTGCTCCCTGACTGCCACCGAAAATCAAGACATGGAAATCGGCCCCATCAGCTGCCCTGTCTTTGACCTGCTCGACCTCAGCACGAACCGGCAGTCCGACCGAGACGATTTTTTTACTTTTCAACTCACGAACAGCATCTTCGAAAACGACAAAGCTTCGGCGCACAAACCGGGACAGCCAGCGATTCGTCAATCCAGGCTTGGCATTGGGCTCCCAAATCGCCGCTCGAAATCCCAATAAAGAGGCCATCAAAACGAAAGGACCCGAGGCATAGCCACCGACACCCAGAACGGCTTCCGGTTTCAGCTCCATCAAAAGAGCCGCCGATTGAATCATGGCTTTGGGGATTCCAAACAACGTCTTGATTTTTCCGATCAAGCCGCCACCGGTGTTCAGCTTTCCGATGGTCATGAGATGCAAGGGGAATCCCTCTTTCGGAACAATCTTGTTTTCAAGGCCTGCGGGCGTTCCGACAAAATGAATTTCAAGATCGGGATCTTTTTCCTGCAAGGCGCGAGCAATGGCGATACCGGGGTAAATATGTCCTCCGGTCCCCCCGCCTGCGATGATCACGGTCTTTTTGTCCATGCCGATCAAACCTTTTTCAAGCGGCGGAATCTTGCCGCGAAAGGCGCGCCCTCAATCGCATTCTCTAGCGAAAGCAGCAAACCAAACAGGAAACAGAGGCAGAGCAAAGAGCTCCCTCCATAACTCATGAAAGGAAGAGTCAAACCTTTGGTGGGAAGCATTCCCATGACCACTCCGGCATTGATGAAAACACTCAATCCGAAAATCATCGAAAGGCCCAACGCACAAGCCCTCTTGAATGGCTCTTCCGCTTTCACCGCCAACTGGATTCCGCGGAAGACAACGAAACCGTACAAAAGCAAAAGCAAGCTCACGCCCAAAAATCCCATTTCTTCACCAAAGACGGCGAGAGTGAAATCAGTATGGGCCTCGGGCAAGAAAAACAGTTTGCCCTGACCTTGACCAAGCCCTGCTCCGGTCAGACCACCGGAATGAAAGCTCAGCATACTTTGAATCGCCTGGAAGCCCTTTTGATCGGGATCGGCCCAAGGATCCAAAAAGGCCTCAACCCGGGCTCGACGATAAGGTTTGAGCATCACCAAAAAATAGAAAGCCGGCAGGATCACCGCAAAGCCCGAGACGATCCATCTCCACTTGAGCCCGAAAGCAAACAGCAAGGAAAGACCCACCATGCACAGAATGGCGAAGGTTCCAAAGTCGGGTTGCTTCAAAAGCAAAACGAAAGGCACGATCAAAATCAAAAGGAGCCACCACGGCTTGATCCGACTCAGAAAGTTCGACGAACGGACAAAGAGGCTTGAGACCAACAGGACAAAGGCAATTTTCAAAAGTTCAGAAGGCTCAAAACGAAAGCCCAAAGGAAGATCAATCCAGCGAAGCGCACCGCCGACGCGAACGCCCAGGCCCGGAATGAATGTCGCAATGACCATGAGACTTGCGACAGGCCACAAGGCCCAGCCCCACTTTTCCACCAGATGAAAAGGAATCGAAGCTGTTCCGATCAGAACGACGAGTCCCAACAGAGTGAACAAGAGTTGTCTCTGGAAGAAGTAGAGCCCGTTCGCATAGGA
>JAHBUU010000110.1 GCA_019637895.1 Pseudobdellovibrionaceae bacterium
CCGGATACACGCCGACACCGGATCACACCAAGACAGCCCGATCGGCCCTCGGTGCCGAAGTCTTCGTGCCATGGACCCATCATGAAAAAACCGCGGACAGCCTGGGGCATCTTCGGCAAATGGGCTATCGATTGGTGGCCTTTGAGACCGCCGAACAAGCCCTGCCCCTGGATCATCCCTTTCAACCGGTGCCGACGGCTTTGGTTTTTGGCAACGAGCGTTTTGGATTGAGTGCAGACCTGCTGGCTCTGTGTGACGAGGTCCGAATCCTCCCTCTTGAGGGCGTCAAGAACTCACTGAATGCCGCCGTCATCGCCGCACTGGCCGCTTACGAATGGAAAAAGCAGTGGAACTCAAAGCCATAGGGATTTACCGCTCCAAGCAGGTGCATCCTTACGAAGCCGCCCGACAACCGCGCGAAGATCGTTCTCACGAAGGCGAAATCACCCTTGAATCCGGCCAAGGTTTCGAACAGGCCTTGGAGGGTCTTGAAGGTTTTGATCGCCTCTGGCTCATCTTTCAGTTCCATCACAATTCGCATTGGAATCCCAAAGTCATGCCGCCCCGAGGAACCGATCGAAAGATGGGCGTCTTTGCCACCAGGGCCCCTTATCGGCCGAATGCCCTGGGCCTGTCCTGTGTCCGACTTCAAAAAATTCAAGAACTCACTTTGACCGTGAGTGGTGCCGATCTGTTGGATGGCACACCGATCTTTGATCTCAAACCTTATGTTCCAGAGGCCGACTCTTTTCCAGACGCAAAAATCGGCTGGCTCGAAGGCATCGAGCAGAACCGGCATCGGATCCTGTGGACCGTCACGTCGCAAGAGCAACTGACATGGCTTCAGGGCAAGGGCCTTGAAAACCTCAAGGACTTTCTCGAACAACAACTGGAGTTCGAGCCTTTTGACAAAGACCGAAAACGCGTCAGTCAAACGGATCAGACAAACTGGGTCCTTGCTTACCGCACCTGGCGAGCCGAGTTTTTCCTGTCGGGAGAAAAAGAACTGACCGTGACTCGTCTTTACTCGGGCTATTCGGCGGACGACTTGAAATCACCCGAAGACAAATGGGCGGACAAAGAGCTGCATCGAAAATATCAATCTGTCTTCGGCGAGAGCTTAAGTCGCTGAACCCGAAGTCTCTTGCCACTTTCGCGCCTGCCAGATCAAAGGTCGGCTGAAGAAGACCCGGCTCACGGCACCGAGAATGAACAGCGTCAGATAACCTGTTGTGATGTCACCCGAAAGCTCAAGGATGAATCCACCCAAAAGAGTTCCCAGAATAATCGAGGCCGCATTCAAAAGGTTATAGATCGTCAGAATCGGAACTTTTTCCTTCGGCGTCAGATCCTTGAAAAAGATCAGACTGAGTCCCACTTCGATCCCAGCCCAGGTCATGCCATTCACAAATTGAAGCGCCAAAATGAAAGCGTAATTCGTCGAAACAGCCCACAAAGCCGGGAGGGGCGAAACCGTTGCGACTCCAAGAATCAACCAATGCAGGCCCCGCTTGGGCGTCTTTGCTTTTGAGACGAAGGCGAGCGCTGTCATCTTTCCGATCATCAGAGCGGCAATCGCAATCATATAAGCCCCGTAATCGAGCTTCAGTTGCGCCAAAAGATAGGGAGTGATGAAAGGCGCCGACAAATAAACGGCTCCCATATAGGGAAACAGGATCAGAAAAAAGTTTCGTTTCACCGGGCTTGCCCAGAAGATCCGCCAGGAGGCGCGCAGTCCCTTCATCTCGTGCTTTTGCACCGCCCATTCGGGACGGAAAAGTTTTCGGCTCAGAAAAAGCGAGGACCCGATTCGGCACAAGAAGGCCAGAAAGAACAATCCGGCGAAAACCGACGAAAAGGAAAAGATCGTCACCTTGTTATGAAGAGCCACGCCCCCGATCACGAGCCCCAGCAAAATGCCGATTTGCGAAACCCATGCCCGCTGCGAAAAATACTTCTGACTGATTTCGTCCGACACCAAGTGCGCGATCCAATAATTCCAAGCCGGTGTCGCCGAAAACCCCGCTCCCCAGTATAGGCTCAGGATCAAAAACAAAACCCAGAAGTGAGGCGTATTCCCCATCGAGTAGTAAATCAAAGGCAAAAAGGCCAAGGCCTGAACCGTGACAGAAAGAATCACCCAGGCCTTATGTGATCCCACCCGTTCAACCCCTTTTGGAGTGAAGAGTTGCAAAACCGCCCCACTCACCAAGGGCAAGCTGGACAGAATGCCGGCAAAGACCTCGCCCAAGCCCACGGAAAGGGCGAACGCCGGCAGATAGGTTTCCCCAATCCCCACCATCAGGGCATAGAGAAACGCATCCGCCAGACTCAGCTTCAGACTGCGTTCAACGGGAACAAGACCCGCCTTCGTCATAAAATTACTTTTTGTGCTTTTTCATTTTGTCGCGCATGTCGGCTTTCATCTTTGAAAGCTCGGCTTGGCAGGCCTCGGAGGCTTGATCCTTCTTGTCGCGCAGGCACTTCATCATTGCCCCGTGACCGGGCTTGATCTCACCACAAAGAGTTTTGAAATCTTCGGCGCAGGCTTCATGAATCTCGCCACGATGTTTTTTCATCACCTGCTTCATCGAGCCCTTCATGTGATCGCGATGGGCTTTGCATTGCTCGGAGAGTTTGTCTTTGTTTTCATGCAGGCACTTCATGATCGCGCCGCCGCCTTTTTCCACACCCGCACAAAGAGCCGCGACGTCTTTCTCGCAGGGTTTTTCATCGGCCATCACAAAAGGGGAAAAAAGCAGACCAGACAGGATCACCAGAACGAATTTCATGGAAACCTCCTGTCTTAAGGAGACACTCCAAAACTGGTTCCGAGGAGTCCAATTCCTTTGATGACTCCAAGTGCCATTCCCCCGAAGAGGCCCAGGCAGACCAGAAATAAAAAATAACTCATCAGGATCCAGACCCCGTCTTCTTCAAGCTGCCCCAAAGTGGATGCAACGATCACAAGAATCGGGACCATGTTGGAAAACGGGACCGGCAGCGGCAAGGACAGCAAGAACGCCGAAATGATGACCACGATGCCATTCAAAACCTGCGGTCCAGGAGACAGGGTCAAAAACTGAATTCGGGGATGCAAAAGCCTCGACACTTTTTGCAGGACCCACTCGGCATACTCCAAGGTCTTGCTCATGACGGGACCTGCGAAATCATGGTTCCGCCAAGCCTCGGGAATCCAAGGGGCCCGTCCCCGCATTTTTTGGATCGTGGAAAGAATGATCAGAATCCCTAGGGGCGTCGATAACCCCAGCAAAGGGATCGGCTGCATGAACGGCAAACAGATGAAGAGAATCAGGAGGTCGTGACCGGAAGTCTTGAGAATATCGAAGATTTCTCCGAGCGTGAGATCTCCTTCAGAGATCTCACGTCGAAGCTCGGCGACCATCCGAAGGATTTTGCCCTCAGCGGTTCGCCTTTGCATTCAATCAACCAATCGTCGCGATCAGTTGAGCGATCAGGAGGGACACAACGCTCATCACTTTGATGAGGATCGCCACGCCAGGACCAGAAGTGTCTTTGAAGGGATCACCGACGGTGTCACCAACAACGGCTGCTTTGTGGGCATCCGAACCTTTTTTGTGACCGGCCAGGCCGCCTTTTTCGATGTATTTCTTGGCGTTATCCCAAGCTCCACCGGCGTTCGCCATAAAGAGAGCCATGGTCGCACCCACCGCCAAAGATCCAGCGAGCAAACCCGCCAACGCGGTTGGACCCAGCAAGAAACCAACGGCCACCGGAGCAACGATCGCAATCAGACCAGGAACGATCATTTCATACAGAGCCGCTTTGGTCGCGATATCGACGATCTTTGCAGGCTGAGGCTCAGCCTTGCCTTCACGGAGACCTGGGATCTCTTTGAATTGGCGACCGATCTCGATGACGATCTTTTCGGCCGCGCGGCCAACCGCCGTCATCGTGGTCGAGCCGACCAGGAATGGCAGAATCGAACCCAAGAGCAAACCAATCAAAACACCGGACGACGTCAGATCCAAAGACATCTGCGCCAGGTTGTTCAAAGCACGGGTGTGGTTCACTTCCATATTGAAGGCACTGAACAAAGCCAGAACCGTCAAGACAGCGGAACCGATCGCAAAGCCTTTTCCGATGGCGGCTGTCGTGTTTCCAACCGCATCCAGTTCGTCCGTGATCGCACGAACATCAGGACCCAAGCCGGACATTTCAGAGATCCCGCCCGCATTGTCAGCGATCGGACCGTAAGCATCGACCGTCATCACGACGGCGGTGCCCGCGAGCATTCCAACGGCGGCCATGGCAATCCCGTACAAACCGAGAGCTTGGTCAGCGATATAAGCCGCAACCACAACGATCAAAATTGGAATCGCTGTGGATTCCATTCCAACCGCGAGACCACGGATGACGTTCGTTCCAGGACCTGTCAGCGAGGACTCGGCCACCAAACGGATCGGACGAGCCGCCGTGTAGTACTCAGTGATCAAACCGATCAAAGCCCCTGCGATGGCACCAGCCGCCAAAGCCTGAGTGACACCCTGAGAGATGCCCAACATCGGCATGATGATCGCCGAAGCCGCCGTCAAAAGCAGCGGAGGCACGATCAGCGCAGCCCTCAGCACGGCCGCAGGAGACGAGTTCGAGAAGAAGCGTGTCACCAAAATGACAACAACCGAGATCAGCAACCCCAGAGCAGACAAGCCCAAAGGCAGAAGAACCGCGACGCCTTTTGGATTCAGGCCAGCGCCGGTCACCAGGCTTGCGAGCGCTGTTGGGTTGATGGTGAGAGCAATCGCCATGGCAGAAACAATGGCAGCCACCATGGACTCATAGATATCCGCCCCCATTCCAGCCACGTCACCGACGTTGTCACCAACGTTGTCGGCGATCACGCCTGGGTTCCGAGGGTCGTCCTCGGGAATGTTTTCGATGACTTTACCCGCGATATCCGAACCGACGTCCGCCGCTTTGGTATAGATTCCACCACCGATTCGGGCAAAGAGAGCAATCGAAGAGGCCCCGACCGCGAACGAGTGAAGAACCGTCCCGATGATCGACTCATTGGTATAGAAGAAGTAGTAAAGGATTCCGAGACCGAAGAGCGCAAGCCCCGCGACCGCAAAGCCCATGACCGCTCCGCCATCGAGAGCAATCAGCAAAGCCCCCGACTTGGATTTTTGTGCCGCCGCTTGAGTCGTGCGAACGTTCGCGTAGGTCGCGGCCTTCATTCCAAAGAAGCCAGCGAGCAAGCTCAAGAAAGCGCCAAGGACGAAGGAGCCTGCGGCCACCCAGCCCATAAAGACACCCAGGATGATGCCGACGATGATTGCATAGCCAGTGAGAACTTTGTACTCACGAGCCAGGAAGGCCATCGCACCTTCACGAATGTAACCGGCGATGCGGTTCATGGTTTCGTTGCCGGTCGGCTGGCTCTTCACACGGAAGTAAAGAACGAGGGCAACAATCAATCCTACGAGCCCGGACACGGCCGGAGCGATCAGAAAACTTTCAATGGTCGACATGCTAAAGGCTCCTCACATTTTGAGGACTTAGGGGTAAAATGAGGACTATCGCGAAGCAACAGGCGACGCATTCAGTCGCGTCAAATTGCTGAAAGATTCAGCAGAATTAGAGCTGACCTCCCCTCGTTCTTCGGACATCTCCGACGCCCGCCTTCGCGCCTGCTCAGAGAAAGCTTTGAGCCAAACCTTGCAGACATTCTCCTGAGATTGACATTTGTACGGAAATCCGTACAAATTAATGACCGCATGAGGAGTTAGGATAAAATAAAAATGGCCAACAAAAAGACATCCACAAAGCGCTCCGTCTCGCCCAAGAAGTCATCAAAACCAAAAAGTTTTAAAATCAACGGTGTTCGCCTCTTCCCGTTCTCACCGGCAAAGGAACTCGCGGACCACCCGGAGCGTGTCGCCCAAGCGCTCATGGAATGCCTGATCGACGGAGACAAAGAGGTCTTTCAGGAAATTCTCGAAGGATACGTCAGGGCTCGAAATATCTTACAGGTTTCAAGAGAAACAAAACTCAGTCGCACCGTGATCTACGAAGCCTTTGACCGCAAGAAAGATCCCCGTCTGGGCACGATCTGCAAAATCATGTCCGCGTTCAAAAAAGCGGACTGAGATACTTGAGAGGGTCACAATATTTTTTTAACCATGCAGGGTAAGGATGTCTGACCGATAGACGCCCTCTCACTCGATCCAGCATCAGCATCGTCTCAAAAGTCATCGAAGAGTTATCGACGATAAAGGCCTTGTCCGCCAACGCCATTGCGGGCTTCAGGTTTCGGAAGCTTCTTAGATAGCGCTCTCTGATTTTCTTCGGCTGAACGGAATGCCCCTTCTTCTTAACCCTTTCCTTCACACGCTCGATGTTAATTTTCACATCGTCCGTGTACACAAAATACAAATAGCTGACATAGCCATGTCGAAAAGCCTCATCAAAATAGTCCAGCTTCCCACGATGAGACATCACCGTCTCCAGGCAAAACGACTGCCCCGACTCAAAAAGTTTCGCAGTCAGGTAGGCACTAATCATGGATGAAATATAGGAAGCCACTCGAGGGCGGATATGCACTTTTTGAACATGCAGCACTCCTTTTTTGATTTGCAGGCCATTCAATAATTTTTTTGACACCTTGCCCTGAGCGGAGAGTCCATGCCGCTGGACGAAGCCTCGAAATTCTTCATCGTCAACTTTAACTCGATACGAATTAAAGTTGAAACGCAGCCTTTTCTTCAGATCCTTTTCAATCCGATCCGGACTGTTGTAAATCTCGGTGCTTATCACCTTTTGCTGTTTTAGATAATCAAACAAGGTCGTTTTTCCCGAACCGTTAGGTCCAGCAAAGAGGCGGAAACGAGCCTGGTGACGACTCGTCACTATTTCGCTCTTTTCTTGATGGAATAGGTCTTAAAGTTTGAAGGCTTCATGGGTTGGGAAGCTTTCCACTCTTTCAATTCTTCGAGCGAACGGATAATTCGAACACCTGATTTCGATCGTCCATCACCAGGCATGAAAACTTTTGCGGAGTGGGTTTTTTGGATCGTGTCAGCGATTGCGAGATAACCTGCCGGACGAACAAGGTCATCAAACTCCTGAACCGTTTGAATCACTCTTCCATCTTTCCTTCGGGTCACTTTTTTCTTCATGATCCTCACCTCAGTGCCATGACCAGGATACCATGTTATTCTTCGACTGACCACCTTTTACAAAACCCTCCAAATAGAATCATTTCGAAGACAGCTCCAGATCCACGAGCAGAGGAAAGTGGTCCGATGTGACGATGTCGCTTTTCACCTGGGCCGAGCGGATCCGAAGCCCGCGAACAAAAACGTGATCCAGCTTCAGCGACCGAGGATCTGCCCCTAAATCAACATGAGCAAGCCCCATCCGATCGAGGATGGCCACCAAGGACTGCCAACGACTGATGTTCCAGGTGTTGAAATCCCCGGCCAGAATCAAGGGCCCTTGATGGCTTTCGATCAGGGTCACCAGTTCTTCGATGAATCGAATGAAGGACGAGGTGGTCGTAAAGTTCACCACATGGGTGTTGATCGCCAGCAGGTCGTTCTCGTGCCCCGGGAGCGAGTAATGGGTGCTGAGACTGACTTTGGGGGTGAGGAAAAACAGCTCACGCTCTTTCCCCCGCAGCGATTTTTTGTTTTTGGGTTTCGCGGAAGCACCCGTGATCACACCGGTCTGATGCTGGGAAAATCGCCAGGAAAAACTGGTCGCCATATGCCACTCGTGACTAGCGCTGGCCTCTTGGAAAACATGACTCATTCGTTCATCGGCGACGGCTTCTTGGAGGAGGATCAGGTTTCGATCTTCGCGCAACCCCTGAAAGTCCCGAGCCCAAGGAGAACCCCTTTTCCCCTTCCAGACATTCCAGACCAAGAGCTTCAAATCCTCGGCCGCGAGGCCTTCTTCTTGGCTCTCACCGAAAACGAGGATGGAATGTTCTTCTTTCGGAATACGGAACATTCTTCGATTGTGTCAGGAATTCATGTACATGAGTAGTCCAACTAGCACCAAAGACACCAGAAGAGTCTTTCCAAATGCTTTCATCACACATTCCCCTCTGTAGAAATCATATTGCAGATACCGGGATTTCCAGAGGAAATCTCAAGATGCTCCGGGGAGCCGTTCCTTTTTGCGACTTTGAAACTCATCGATTTTCGAATTGAGATAGTTCTGGGCCCTGTATTTATCGACATCCTGCACCTCGGCCCGTTTGACGTGGACGTGCGAGACCCCCATCTCGATCAGGCGATCCTTTTGAGAGCCGTAAAACTTTGATCCTCGAGGGGTATAAAGAACGTATTTTTGATTCGTCGGCAGATAGATATAGAGATTGAACTCCAAGGCCACATCCGGGCTGATTTCCTGCACATCCACCGCCCCCATTTCAACCGAAGCAGAGTCTTCGACCTTGGTCTTCGCTTCTGAAAATGGGAAAAAGGCCATGGCGATTTCTTCGCCGTTGTGAACGGACTTGCGCAGAAATTCGGCGCACTCCATCGCCCAGTCTTCAAAGTCGACTTTCTTGATCCGAAGATTCATGGCGCCTTCGTCGGCCACATCCTCACCATTGTCTTTCAAGAACTTGAAAAGACGTTCGCGAATGGTGTCGATGAATTGATCGTCGATCTTGCGGTTTTTTCCAAGTGCTGCAACCAGATAGCCCGAGAAACGCGGAGATTCCACGACGAGACAGGCCACGTTACTGGAGTCTTGGATTTTTTGTGCCGGACCCGACTGAGAAATCACCTGCACGGATTCATCCAAGGCCTTTTGAGCACCACGAACCATGATGCTTTCCGTGCGCGAATGCCCACCGTTGAAATTTCTGCCGGTCCGAATCAGGGCGCCTTCGGGTGTCGTCTCCATCACATGACGATCCCCACTGACGGCTGCTGGAGTCTTTTTCGTCTTGGGATCAAAATTCAACTCGGGTGCGTCTTCTCCGGCTCCAGGCCGATCAAGAGCGTTGATATCATCTTCGTCGTAACGGGCCATCGGCCGATCCGAAGTCAGAGGCTTGTCAGAGCTCCCCACCAAAGGAGGAGCCTCGGTGGGATCAACAGGCACCCAGGTTCCGCCACCGCCTCCTGACGTGCTTTTCAACGAAAGCGAGGGCGCATCCATCGCCGAGGCGATCGCCGAACCACCATTCCCCATGCTGATCACAGCTCCTAAGGAAGCAGGATCCCCATCTGCGGAGGGGCCGCTGACGGCATTGATCTCGCCCTCATCGTCTTTCCCTTCGGTCATCTGACGTAGAATTTCCGCGATGGACAGGCTTTCGGAGTTCGAAGAGTCGGACTGAGCAGCACCCCCGGAAATGTGGGTCATTCCGTCGATTGCTCCGCCCTCTCCACGCAAGGTGGTCACACCCTGCGTATTTTCACCGACGGCGGCATTGGGATTGTTCTTTTCGAGTTCACGACGCTCTTTTTCGAACTCTTGGTCTTTGAGAATTTTATTGATCGTTCTTTCGACAGCGGGACCGGTCGCCGGAGGATTGATGCGGTAATTGCAACCGCTGTCGAGCAGGTTTTTATAGGAAGCCGTCGTATTCGACTCGGAATAGACCATGACAAATACGGGAAAAGCTTGATCCAGAATCTTCGGCAGACTGCGGACTTTTTTGTTGGGATGATCCATGCTGACCATCACGAACGAAGGCTTCTGCGAAACGAGATACATGAGAGCTTCTTTGAGATTCGTTGCCGACTGAATTTTCCATTCCCGATTGCGAAGAAATTGTTCGACGGCCTGAAGCGAATTCACTTGGCCTTTGATGACGAGAATTGATTTACGGACGTCTGTCGGTGCCGGCACTCAAGATCTCCTAGGGTCTCGAGAACTCTTCGGAGCTTT
>JAHBUU010000111.1 GCA_019637895.1 Pseudobdellovibrionaceae bacterium
CTACAAGGCAGGCCTGCTGTCGATGCCGGTGATCTTCCGCATTGCTTATGACTTTCCGGGATACCTGCTGTGCGCCGTCTTGCTTGTGATCCTTTCGGTCGCGACCAGCATTTTTTCCGTGCGTTCGACTTTGAAAACCCAGATCTCCGAGAACCTGACCCATGTCTAAAAGAGTTTTGTTTTTTATTTTGTTGTTCGCACAGTCGGTGGCCAGAGCCGAGCTGAATCTGATCGGAAATATCTTTGTTTCCTATACGGGATCCGGTGTCGTTGACGATTCCGCAGCAAATCCCGGCAATCGGGGGGCGGCCGTTCCGGATTCTCTGCTGATCATGGAAATCCGTCCCGAGTTCCATTACCGAACCGAATCGAGCCTCGAGTTCGTTTTGCGATCCCGTCATTTGGGATCTTATCATGAAACACGTTTGGCAGGTCCCGACGAACACCGGAGCGGAGTCGACGGGGACTCGGACCTTTCGGATGCTTTCCTTGGCTGGGGTGTCACTGACACTCTGTCGACCACCATCGGTCTGCAGAACTATCAATGGGGACCGGCCGAGATCGCCTCGCCGTCCAACGTCTTTTTCCATTTCAACAACGATCAGCGCAGCTACTACTACAAAGAGAAAGGCCGGGTTCTCGCGCGCGTGAACTGGACGCCTCGGCCGGACTGGTCTTTCATTTTGATTTATGAGCCGATGGACAACCGCCAGCCGAATTGGGTGTACGACCGCGAATTTAAACCGCAGTCGGCGTTCAAGATCGAAAAGCAATTCGAGAACCCAGCGAACTCGGTGGCTCTTGTGGCCGGTAATATGGAAGGACGATCCGACTATGTCGGTGAGCATTTCAACTGGTCACCCGTCGAAGGGTACAGTCTGTATGCGGATCTTCGCCACCAGCGAAATGAAACTCACTACAAACCGGTCGCGGCTTTGGGGAACTTCGTTCATCTGACGGATACCCAAGCGGCAGAAGGAAATTGGGCGACTCTGGCCGTCGTCGGATTCCGATTCGAAGGTCGTACGGATTTCCGACAAGAGTTCATCTACAATCAATCTGGTTACGACAAGGATCAGTGGACCCAGGTGAATCGATCGGTGACGGAGCTGTCGCCGTATCTGCTTTCGAATCTGTCGGCCTTTTCTCAGCCAGGTTTGGAACTTCGTTCGCGGTCTTACAGCTACACCTCGATTCGTATTCCCGATCTCGGCCCCAGAGACACGATCAGCGTCAGTGCTCGGGTTCTCGCCAGTCTCATTCAAGATTCCGGGGCTCTGCAGTTGAATTACGAACAGAATCTGAATGACGAAATGGTTCTGTCTGCCGAAACCACGAACTTCTTCGGGCAAAAGAACACCGAGTTCCGACTTCTCAAGGACCATCAGTATTCGATCGGTCTCAAATACTCTTTCTAAGGCGCCTCCACGTCCTGCTGGGCTTCGGTCCGAATTGCGATGGTTTTTCGCGGATTCCACCGGACCTAGGCAGAGGAGAGGGTTTCCACAGTTCTCGAATCTGAGATGATGGAACGGTGGGGGATCCTGTGGACCAAGGAACAACGCGCTCGGAGGCAGGGGCTTCCATTTTCATTCTTGTGGGTGCGATCGCGCTGTCCTTGAGCCTGTGTCCCGAATTCGCTCATGCCGGGGCACTCCCCATCGGTGGGAATGCCATCAAGCCTCCCGAGCAAGCTCCTGTCGTGAAGGAAAAGACCAGCGACGTCGGGATGTTCTCGCAGAGCCCGATGCACAAGATGAACACGAACTGTCGCAAAGACACCAAATTCGCTTGCGGTGAATGCGAGACCAAGCTGCAGGATGATTTTACGAGCCTGTTGGCGGAAATGACCGATGGGCGCCGCAAGGTCGGGCAGCACTGGGGCGAATCGAAAAGCTCACAGAACAAAGAAATCAAAAGCTCGATGACGATGGATGAGTTTCTGGCAAAGACCGCAGAGGTCATGAAGCAGAACAATCCGGCCGGTGTCGTGAATTACATCACCATCGGTGAGTCCGAGAGTCTGCACGGAACCTCGCCTGGAAATCCTCGGATCGCCATGAAAAGTCCGAATGGCGAGCTGTGGGTGACCTTCAATACGGATCCGAAAGCACCCGGTTACGACCGGGTCGAGATCATGAGATGGAACGGAAAAAAGGCCAAGTACGAGTTCGAAGAGATCGTTTTCAAATCCGCTGGCGGTGGACATGTGGATCAGAACCCCAGTCAGTGCGCGACCTGCCATCACAAACCAGCCCGTCCCATCTGGGACAGCTATCGCGCCTGGCCAGGTGTGATTCCCCCGAGGGACGATTTGATCGAAACGGAAAATCCGGACAAAAAACCTCATGGGCAAGTCGATGCCAGCGGGCGCGCCTATCTGGATTTTCTGGAGCGAGTCGCAAAAGCGAAGATGGATCCCAGCTCGAAGGACCCGGCGGCGGGACGACTGCGCACGCTCGAGATTCCGATTTCGGATCAGTTGGATCCCTCGGTCAAGAACAAGAATCCGATGGAGCAGGTGGCGGCGATTCGTGAGTTCACCGAAAAGAACGGGTGGTACCGGGTTCCTCATTATCCCATGAAGGAGTCCCTGGGAAACTACGACGACAAGACGGCGCCGAAGGCGGGTTCCGCGCATTTGGCCTTCGATCAGTTGATGGGTCAGAACATGTGTCGGATCGCGAATGACCTGACGAAACATCCCGAGTTCGATCGATGGAAGTACGGTCTTGCGTATCTGTTGAACTGTGGCAGCCACCATCCCAGCAAGGCGACATCCGAGCAGATGAACGGCATTCTGAAGCGTCTCTTCGGAAACAATCTTCATCAGAGAGCGAAGAATTATCTGCGACAGAACCGTTTCGGAAGTGCCTTCCAGGATCTCGGCAAGAACGAAGCTTACGATGATCCCTATACGGCTTTCCTGGATGACACCGTCAATAGCAGCAAGCCCGACAATAAAAACAAAACAGAGCTGCACAGCCGCTATTTATCCAGCTATCTGCGAGAGAAAGAGGGCAAAAATGCCGCTCAAGCAGCGACGGAAGTGGAACGCACGACCGAAAAGAAATTCAATGCTCGAGTGCCTTATACGGTGATCGGCGATCCGGGTGGGGTGCGTGGAGTCGCTGAAGCCGCGCCAGCCACTATTGCGGCTCTTCGGTATATTCTTGAGCCTGCTGGAGTGATCGTCGGTGATTGGTCGATGAGTCGGGGCACGGCGGTCGCCGGTGGGCGCAGCTTTTCTTATTCGGATCAGTTCCATGTCGTTTTGATGGATCAACCAGCAATTCAGGATGTCATGAAAGAAATGAAGGGACGTGATCTGAACGAAACTTGCCAGAAGCTCGAGGAAAAGAGCCGCAAAGTTTCGAACGTTCCACAAACGACTCTCAAACCTCGCGAAGTTTGGGGCTCTCCGGATGAGGGGCAAAAATGACGAAGTGTCTGATGGTCGGGCTTTTGATGGTGCCTTTTCTGTCGCTAGCGGCTCCCCCCAAGAAGAGCCCACCGCCGCAAAAACGCAAAGTGTCCTCTTCGCATATTTATGAGTGCGTGTTGATGAATGCGGACGGGAAAAAGCCCGGCGACGTTCTGAACCGATTTGTTCTGCGCACGCCGGCGCCTCAAGAGCTGCAAACCGTGAACGAGTTTTCGCTCCGATGGTTGACCCTAAAGGTGAAGATCCAGCTCGACGGAACTCTTCAGTACGCAGTCAACGAGTACGGCCAGGAAGCGACGGTCGCAGCGGGATATCAGAATCTTTCTGAAAAGTTCCAAGGTCAGGAAGGCTTCGAGTTTTTCCTGGAGCGCAAGGTTCGTTCCGCAGAATTGTCCGCGAAGCCTTCGCACTACGCAGTTCGCTGTCGTTGATCAAGAGACGATCGTTTTTCTCAGCTTTTCCAGCAGCTCGGATGCAAGAGTGACGGTGTCTTCGTCGGTGATCGACGGATGGATCCGCATGGTGATCGAGCGCTTCCCGCACCACTCGATATTGGTCAGTCCAAAGGGATAAGAGGGCGATCCCGGCGGCGACAAGGACCAGACTCTGTCCTTGAAGGCAGACTCGCAAAGCTCGGGCTGTGTCCAGGAACCAAGATCAGAAAAACTGCCCATCCAAAATGACTTTTCATGGGTGCGATCCACCAGGAACTTCATGCCCCCGCGTCCGATCCAGTCGCCGATGTGGTAAAGCGCATAGTAGGCCCAGTATTCACCGCTCTTTAGCTGCTGCCGAAGTTTTTGGTAGTTGCTCTGCAGTGCGGTCATCGCCCGATTCGTGAAATGCAGGGGCACGAAACTGAGAGTGAGTTCGTTCAAGGCGGCCTCGGGGAAGGCGCCTCTCAGATCCACCGGGAAAAGCCAGTAGGCCTCGTCCTCGGCATTTTTGTACAGGCGATCACGAATCAGATCCGTCGCGATCGACAGCATCAGGAACGAAGGGCTGACGCCTTCGGCGCGAGCCCGGCTTTTCAGGGCGTCGTCCTCTTGGGAGGTCAAAGTGATGGTGGCGGCTCGATCCGGCGGTTCGGACGGCTTCGAGACAAAGCTTTTCCAGGGATTTTTTTTCGCCACCGGATGCTTCAGCAGGCCCTTGACGAGCAAAGGCAGGTTCATCCATCGGGGCGGCGGCGTGAGCTTTTTATGTTCGATTTTAAGAGGAAGTCCGTCTTTTTCGAGGGTCGTGAGCAGGCGACCCAGGCCATCGGCTTCGCGGTGAGGAAAATGCGCGTGCACCATTTTTCCGCCCGGCGTTTCCGAATACATGAACGTGCACAGATCCGATTGCCCTTTTTGCGCGCGGAGTTCGAACCACACGGGTCCCCAGTTTTTTTTCATAGCAGGCCCACTTCCAGTTGCTCGAGATGCAGCGAGGTCGTTTCCTGTGGCCGGGTGTCTTCGGTGCGTTTCGGAATCACGTTGTAGACCTTGGCGCCGAGCGACGTGCTGATGAAACCGCTCTTCAGGAAGTTCGAGACCAGGCCTTTCTGTTCACCCCAGAAAAAGAGCGCATAAACCTGGGTTCTTTCGCTCCGATGAAGGTGGCGTTCCTGCTCCATGAGATAGTGCAGATAGGCTTTCATCAGTTCCTGGCTCTGCTCGGATTTTCTGGCACGGAAGAAAAGCAGGGATTGGGTTCGCAGCTCTTCTCCGAGGACGACCTTGAGTCCGAAGAGCACCTTCAAGAGGCGCCCGAGCCAGATCAGGCTTTTAGGCAGAGAGTGCAGAATGACCTTACGGCCTGGCAGGGACGAGGCGGCCAGTGCAATGGCTTCGACCTGCCCGTCCTTCTGGTAGATCAGAAAGTCCTCGGGCTCGCGCCCCAGTTGAGCCAGCGTGCGCAGAAATTCTTCGTGGTTCCAGGCCAGACCGTTTTCTCGAGCCGGTCCACAGATCCATTTGAAGATCAGATCCCGATCTTCGGGCAGCGCCTCGCGAATATAAGGACTTTTCTTCAGAACCAGGCGCCCCAAAACGGACAGGGCCGTGTACTCCGAAATCGGAGAGTATTCGACCTGAAGCTTAGAGCTTTTTCTCACCAAAGCTCGTTGAGCGGGCTCGTTGTCGTTCCACACGGCGGTCAAAACGGCCTCGGGTCGCTCGAACTCGGGAAGGGTGGGCATGAGCTTGATCAACTCGGCGTACATATCCCGCCACTGCATCCGCGCGCTTCGACTGAGCTGAGGCGTTGTTCGGAGATCGCTCGCATAGGCCACTGACACCGTCTTTGTGCCTTTGAGCATGGGACGGACGCTCATGCAGGCCAACCCATGGACTTCGCCATTCTCGTTGTTCATCAGAAAGACGAAAGCCTTGGGGCCTTGATTTTTCAGGAAGGTGAAAAAATCGGGGCGACGATCAAAGCCGACATGCAGACCGCCCGCTTTCAGAGAGGTCCGCTCCAGAAGATCGAAAATCTTGTCCTGATCGGCCGATGTTGCCAACGATATGAGAGGATACTTTTCGAAAAACTCGTCCAGACGTTTCATCTCTCAATAAGATGATCTGAAGATGAGCCCTGAGTCATCCCGTAACGTTATGCTTTTGCCACTTTTCCCAAAAAATTCTTGCGGCGGAAAAGCCGTTTGGTGATGAAGCGAGAGATGCAGATCGGACGTGCCATGAAGGCCCAGCAGACGGCCTTGGTGGATCCGATCTCCACGATTTCTTCGCTTTCGCCACGCATGCCCTCGATAAAGACCGGGCCGCGATAGATCCGTTGCGGACGGGACAGGCTGTACATCTGTTGCAGCTTGTCCTTGTCGGCATCGTAAGAATAAACAAAATACGAACGACCTTTGAGGTTTTCCTTAAGGACGTCCATGAAGAGCTGCCACCAGAATTTGAATCGGGTGCGTCCGCCTTTGACCAGGGGATGGATCCACAGGCCGGTCAACTCCAGGGCCTTGTCGAGGCGTGGTTGCAGATCCTTGTGAGCATCGACGACACCCGGAGGAAGCTGGGCAATCACACGGAACGGGCCTTCGACGGCGATGATGTAACCGCCGAGGACTTGCAAGACCTCTCCGTTGTCGTTTTCAGAAACCATGGCTGTGACTTGCGAGCGACGAAGATAATCAAGAGGGTAGTCGACGCCGATGAAATGGGACGTGAATTCGGCAAAGTGAAGAAGATCTTTGTCTTCCTTAAACTGTCGAAAGCCGATCGATCCTTGGATCATGAAACCCCCACCACATGAAAGTTGCTTTCCGTTTTTCCGTCCATCATGGTCGGATTTTCTGATCTACCGGAAAGCAAGTGCGATGCCATCCAAACACGGTGTCAATCTGTCCCCAATTCCGCTCTCGGCAAGCTCGCGTTTTTCCGAGAAAGAGTCAGCTGAATTGAGCTGAAATCATCTAAAACAACCTGATTGAATGCTCGTTGAGACACTTTACCCCTCAAAGGCTTGATGAAAAGAATGAATTGCCTATGAAGCAGCGCATACAGGGCAAAAAAGCGGCTCCTGCGGCCTTTTGGAGGGGGAATTGTGAGGATTTGATTCCCTTATTCGGGTTTGGGAAACAGCGGGCTTAGGAGGCGGCTTTCATCCGGAAAAGAACCGAATACATGGCCTTCAGCATTTCGGGGTCATAGCGACCCGACAGCTTTTCTCTCATCATTTCGACGGCGTCTTTGGGCTTGAGCGGGACGTTGTAGGAACGCTGGGTCGTCATGGCATCATAGGTATCAGTGATGGCGACGATCCGGGCGAAGGGGTGGATCTCTTCGCCTTTGATTTGTTGGGGGTAGCCGTTGCCTGACCAGGATTCATGGTGTTCGAAGCAGGCGGCCTTGATGGCGTCCGAAATATTGGGGTGCTGATTCAAGATCTGCAGCCCGTATTGCGGATGGCGTTTCATCTGCTCCCATTCGGCTTCGTCAAGAGGTCCCTTTTTGCAGAGGATATCGAGCGAGACGTTGCGTTTCCCCACATCGTGGAAGAGCGAGGCGACACCGAGTTCTTCGATGTCCTTGGCATTGAAGCCGAGAGCTTTGCCAAGGCCCAAAGAGTAAATGCTCACATCGAGGGAGTGATTGTAAGTGTAAAAATCGTGCCCGGAGAGCGAGATCAGGAACTGCATCGCCTCGGGTTCCCGTTCCATCAGGTGAACGAAGTCGGTGATGATCGGACGAGACGTGTCGAGGGCCGCATTGACGTCCGGATTCTCGAAAAGGTCCTCCATGATGGCGACCGAAGATTCGCGCAGGATCTTGGCTTTCGAGAAGGTATCGAGGTCTTCGCGGTTCATCTCTTCGCGGACCCAGTCGCGATAAAGCTGTCGGTCCTCAAGGCGGACGTAGAAAGAGTCGCCAGCATCCTTTTTATGCAGGGATTGGATTTTCCCTCCGGCCAGAGCGTCTCCGGCCTTCAGGTAAAGGAGCAGGCGTCCATCGACTTGAACGAAAATATCGAAGACCGTCACTTTCTCCGGATGGAGAGTGCTCATACGGATACGAAAGTATTTGGACAGGTCTTGATCGGCCATGACCCTTGTATTTTGCCACGCTTCGATTGACTCGGAAACGGAAAGGTGGAAAATCGGCCTTTATGGCCCTTCGTCGAGACACTTCCATTCAATACCTCAAAGGCGTGGGTCCCAAGCTGGGCGATTTGCTCCAGAGAAAAGGTCTGAAAACTGTCCAGGATTTGATCGAGTTTTACCCGAGATCCTATGAGGACCGGAGGGCGGCGCGACAGATCTCGTCGCTCAGGGCAGGCGATTTGGTCAGCCTCAAAGCCATCGTTGCCAGCGTGCACAGTGTTCGGTTGGGGAGCTCGACGAAAAAAATGTACGATGTGGTCGTGCAGGATTCCACGGGGCGAATTCACTGCAAGTTCTTTCGAGTTCCCTACAAAGGTTATTTCGAACGCTTTTCCCCCCATCAAGAAGTGCGGGTGGTGGGGAAAGTCATCGACTATCGTGGGCGGCTCGAATTCCACCATCCGGATCTCCGGGATGTCGAACCTGACGAGGATCTTTCAGACGCTCTGATTCCGATCTATACCGAGATCGAAGGTTTCTCGACGGTCAAAATGCAAAAGCTCATTCAGTCGGCCTTGTACCAACTGCCGAAGACGGAATGGGGGCCCGAGGCTCTTCCGCCCTGGATGATCGAAAAATTCCAGCTGATGTCCCGACCGAAGGCGCTTCAGAAACTTCACAATCCTCCCATCGAGCAAGCCAGCGAATACCTGGATCAAAAAAGCGAAGCTCATCGGCGGATCATCTTCGAAGAGTTTTTCTGGCTCGAACTGCTCTTGGCGGCCAAACGCACGGGATTCAAAAAAGACAAAGCCTCCCGAATCGAGGCCTCGGGCGATGGCGTGGAACGGCTGCTGAAGAGCTTGCCGTTCCAGCTGACCAATGCCCAGAAGCGGGCCTTTGCGGAAATCCGCGAGGACATGGCCCAAGACAGCCCGATGCATCGACTCGTTCAAGGCGACGTGGGTTCGGGGAAAACCTTGGTGAGTTTCATGGCCGCTCTCAATGCCACGGAGGCCGGTTTTCAAAGTTGCCTGATGGCACCGACGGAAATCCTGACGGAACAGCATTTCAAAAATGCTGAAAAGTTTCTGGGACCACTTGGTGTTCGGTTGGGGTTGCTGACGGGAACGACAAAAGCCAGTGAACGCAAACAGCTCTTGGCGGATTTGGCTGAAGGTCGGATCGATTTGCTGATCGGCACTCATGCCTTGATCGAGGACGAAGTGGTCTTTTCGCGGCTGGGTTTGGTGATCATCGACGAGCAGCATCGTTTCGGTGTGGCCCAACGGGGGGAACTCAAGAAAAAGGGGGCGGGGCCCCATTTTCTGGTCATGACCGCGACGCCGATTCCGCGAACCCTGGCCATGACGGTCTATGGGGATTTGGATGTGTCGGTCATCGATGAGCTTCCGCCGGGGCGATCACCGATTCAAACCCGCGTGACCTTCGAGAGCAAAAAATCACAAGCCCTGGATTTCATGATTCAACAACTGCAAAAGGGACGACAGGCCTACATCGTGTATCCCTTGGTCGAAGAGAGCGAAAAAATCGATCTCAAGGACGCCGTTTCCGAATTTGAAAAGCTGAAAGAGCGATTTCCCCAGGTGAAGTTCGATCTTTTGCATGGAAAGATGAAGCCCGCCGAAAAAGACGAGGCCATGGAGCGTTTCCGTCACGGAGAAACCCAGGTTCTGGTTTCCACGACGGTGATCGAAGTCGGCGTGGATGTGCCGAACGCGAACATCATGCTGATCGAACATGCCGAACGCTTTGGCCTGTCCCAGCTTCACCAGCTCAGAGGCCGGGTGGGGCGGGGTGAACACAAAAGTTTTTGCATCATGATCCTGGGCTACGCTGTTTCCGAAGAGGCTCGTCAA
>JAHBUU010000112.1 GCA_019637895.1 Pseudobdellovibrionaceae bacterium
TCATCGGACTCTTGCACGCCAAGGAATTCGCAACCCTTCGACAAGCTGGCGAGCAGGACTGGAGCGGATCGATTCGCACCATCATCAAAGTCGGCGCTCTGGATCCGATCCTTGAAATCCTTCCCAAGATGCAGCTTCAACGCAGCCACATGGCCGCCGTCTATGATCGCATGCAGCTTGTGGGCATCCTGACTCTCGAGGACATCGTCGAGGAAATCGTCGGTGACATTTATGATGAGGATGATGACGGCCGAGTCGCACGCCTGCTGGCCACCCGCCGCAAACGCTAGTCGTTTCAGTTTTTAAGTTCGATAGGAAATGGATTTTGAAAATCAAAAGGGCCGCTTTCGCGGCCCTTTTCAGTTCTATTTCTTGGAATCAGCGATGAATTTTTCCGCGGCAGCGGTCAGCTTGATCCCGACCTCGTTCAATTGATCGTAATTGACCGTTGATGGGGCTTCGGCCATCAAATCCGTCGCCTTTGCGGTTTTCGGGAAGGCAATGACTTCACGGATGGCTTCGGTTCCGCACAAGATCATCACCAATCGGTCCATCCCCCAAGCAATCCCCCCGTGCGGAGGAGTTCCGTATTTCAAAGCCTCCAAGAAGAAACCGAACTTGAGCTGGGTTTCTTCTTCGGAAAGGCCGAGAACCCGGAATATCGCTTGCTGGATTTCGTTCCGATAGATCCGGATCGAACCGCCACCGATTTCATAACCGTTGCACACAAGATCGTAAGCCTTCGCCAGCATCTTGCCGAACGAGGATTCCTTGTTCGCAACCAGGTCATCAAAGAACTCGTCCGTCGGCGAAGTGAACGGATGGTGACGAGCGACCCAACGCTTGTCGTCCGGCGAGTACTCAAGCAACGGGAAGTCGACGACCCATAGGAACTTGTCCTTCGTGGTGTCGATCAACTTGAGCTCTCGGCCCAAATGCAGGCGAAGAGTGCCCAAAGTATTGCAGGCGGGCTCATAGTCATCAGCAACGATCAGGGCGGCATCGCCCTTGTCCCCGCCCACCGCTTTCACCAAAGCTTCGAGCTTTTCAGGCGCAAAGAACTTGGAGATCGGCGAGCTGTAGGTGCCGTCGGCTTCGGACTTGATCCATACCAGGCCCTTGGCTCCGGCCTTTTTTGCGATCTCGGTGAGCTTGTCGAACTGACCCCGCGAGAAAGCGCCGCCTTTCGGCACTGGAATTCCACGCACGATTCCGTTGCGGGCGATCACATCGTCGAAAACCTTGAAGCCGGAGCTCGCCACCAGGGCGCTGAGGTCCTTGATCTCGAGGCCGAACCGAGTGTCCGGCTTGTCGGACCCGTAACGATCCATCGCCTCTTGGAAGGTCATGCGCGGAACTTCGCCGATGTCGACGCCGCGGAATTCTTTCCAGATCGAACGAAGCATTTTTTCATTCATCGAAACGATGTCTTCGACGTCGATGAACGACATCTCGATATCGATCTGCGAAAACTCGGGCTGACGGTCCGCACGAAGATCTTCGTCACGGAAACAGCGAGCGAGCTGGAAGTAGCGATCATAACCCGAAATCATCAACAGCTGTTTCAAAGTCTGAGGAGACTGCGGAAGCGCATAAAAATGCCCCGGGTTCACACGCGAAGGAACGAGATAATCCCGTGCCCCTTCCGGCGTGGACTTGTAGAGAATTGGTGTTTCCACCTCGACGAAACCATTTTCGGACAGAAAGCGCCGAACATGCTGGGCCACTTTGTGACGAGTCATCAAGTGCTGCTGCAGGCGCGGGCTCCGCAGATCCAAATAGCGAAATTTCAGACGCAGCATCTCGTTGACGTTTTCGTCATTCACCTGGAATGGAGGAGTGGCGGCAACGTTCAAGATCTCGGCACGAACGGCTTCGATTTCAACAGCGCCTGTTTTCAACTTGGTGTTCACCATCCCATCGGGACGGGCTCGCACGATCCCCTCGACCGCCAGAACGTACTCGCCGCGAAGATCTTTGGCGCAGCCGGTTTCGGCTTTATTCGGATCCAGGACGACTTGAACAATGCCTTCGCGGTCACGAAGGTCGATAAAGACCAAACTGCCGTGATCTCGACGGGTATCGACCCATCCCATCACCACCACTTTTTGGCCCACGAGCGTCTGAGATACCTGTCCGCAATAATCGGTTCTTTTGAGATCTTTCACGAATTTCATAAGGACCGATCCTGACACAGTGCCCGGAACCCGTCAAATCACCAGAACGAATGGCTCCCATCAGTTTTCCTCGCATAAAAAACCTCGATTTCGCGCTTTGACAAACAGAAGAAACGACCTAAATTGGACCCATGCCTAAGTTCACGATTGAGCACCAAACCCAGAAGCCAGTGGATGAAACCTTCGGAGCCGTTAAAAAGTTCCTTTCCAGCGGAGCCGAAATTCAAAAATTCGACCCTAAGGCTCAGGTTCAGTTCGATGATGCCAAAAAAGCCTGCAAGATCAGCGGCGGCCAATTCAAGGCCGAGATGAGCGTTCTTCCCGACTCGAATGGGAGCAAGGTCTCGGTCATGGTGGACCTTCCCCTCCTCCTAACCCCCTTCAAAGGCAAGGTTCAGGAGACCCTCAAGAAAATGCTGAGCAAGCATCTGGCGTAATCACTCTATGGCAAAAAAGGCCGCATCGGCCAAGAAGCCGACTGCAAAAAAGGCGAAAGCAGCCGCTTCCGCCTCAAAGACTCGGAAAAAGAAACCCGAGATGAAGCCCAAGGCGGTCTTCGCCGAGATCGTCGAAGATCATGAGCCCATCGCGACCGAGTTCGACCATGAGCCCGTTGGACGGATCGAAAAGATTCAACCTTCGGACCCCGAAGACGAAGGCTTTGATCCGTCGTTCGACGACGAAGAGCTCAAGACCGAGCCTGCCTCCCGCGCCCTCGCCGTCCCGACCCCTGAATCCGAACGCCTTCCCTCGAGCACAGATCCCTTTGTTCTTTATATGAACGAGGTCCGCAAGTACCCCGTCCTCAGCCGAGAAGAAGAGCAGGTCATCGCCAAGAAATACTTCGACACGAAAGACCCAGACGCGGCTCAAGCTTTGGTCAAAGCGAATCTCCGTTTCGTCGTCAAAGTCGCGGCCGAGTATTCCAAGTTCGGCGCCAAGCTCATCGACTTGGTCCAAGAGGGCAACGTGGGCCTCATGCATGCCGTTCGTGAATTCAATCCTTATAAAGGAAATCGCCTGATCACCTATGCGGTCTGGTGGATTCGCGGCTACATCCAGGAATACCTCATGCGCCAGTATTCCTTGGTCAGGATCGGAACGACTCAAACGCAACGTCGCCTCTTCTATCAGCTTCAGAAACAAAAAGAGGCGTTAGAGGCCATGGGAGACCATCCCGACTACGCCCTCTTGAGTTCGCGCTTGAACGCCTCTCAAGAAGAGGTCCGAGACATGGCTCAACGTCTGAGCGGTCGCGATGTCAGCTTAGACCGACCTGTCGATGAGGGCGCTTCGACCCGGCTCTCCGACTTACAAAAGGACGACAGCGAAGTTCCACTGGACGAGCAGATCGCTCGGGCTGAGCAGCTTTCTCTTTTAAAAGAAAAGATCGATGAAATCCGCCCCGAGCTGAACGAACGCGAATTGATCCTTTTAGAAGAGCGCCTGCTGGCCGACGAGCCCCTGACCTTACAGGAAATCGGCGAGAAATATGGCATCACTCGTGAGGCCGTCCGCCAAGCCGAAGCCCGCCTCATGAATAAGATCCGCCAAAAGATGACGCCTTAATCTGAAACATCGGGCCGTTCTTGGGCCCCTGTTGAGCAATTTTCGTCCCTTTCAGGGGAAAATCACCCGGCTTTATGAGCCAAGTCGATCATGCTCAAGATGAGACTCCTTTGGAGCCTTTTCATGGTTCGGCACGGCCATTGATATACCCATGGCTGAACACAAGCTTTTTTTAATTGCGGGCCTGAAGGCTCAAAACTTAACGAGGTCGAACATGACAAAAAGAATCTTATACGCAGTCTTCCTGACGACCGCTCTGTTCGGTCTCGTGAACTGTGCGAAAGACGGCGGTAGCGGCAAAAGCACGGCGTCCACTCCGACAACCTGCTCTGCCGGATCTGTTTATCACAGCTCTTATGGATGCTTGCCGACAACCCAGTGTACTCAGATGGGCTACGGAACGAACTACGGTTATTATAACGGACAATGTTATGCCGGCTCCGCGAACAACGCTGTCAGCTGCCAAGGCTCTTGCGCTGTCGGACAGGTTCAAACTGTTTACGGCTGTATGCAAGCAGCAACAACAGCTCAGTGCGGTTCCCAATACACTTGTGCTGGATACGGAATCACTCAAGGAAGCTCTGTTCCTCAGTGTGTGACTGGGATCACGAACAACAACTACTACGGCAACAACTACCAGCAGCAGTACTACAATCCGTACCAATACCAACAACAGTACTACTACAACCCGTATCAGTATCAGCAGCAGTACTACAATCCGTACGGTTACAACAACGGCGGCTTGTACTTCTACTTCGGTTGGTAAGACCTAGCTCCATGAAAACAAAAAACCCGGCTCGCAAGAGACCGGGTTTTTACTTTTAAATCCTATCGAAAGACTTAAGCGACGTCGAGTTCGCTGGAACCAAGGTTCGCTTGGAGCTTTGCACGCAGCCGCTGAACCGCCTGGGCATGGAGCTGCGAGACCCGACTCTCCGTCACCCGCAAGACTTCGCCGATCTCCTTCAAGTTCAGATCCTCGTAGTAATACAAGGAAAGAACCAGACGCTGCCTCTCGGGAAGCTCCTCGATCGCCTGGGCCACGAGCTCTTTCACCGCCTTCACGTTCAACTGATTGAACGGATTGTTCGCCGAAGAGCCTTCGAGGATGTTCAGAATCGTGCGTTTATCCGAATTCTCGAAGGTGTGCGAATCGTCGATAGAGAGCAGACTCACCGGACGAACCTGATTCACAAGGTCATGGAACTCGTCGACCGAGCACTTCAAGGCACTTGCAACCTCTTCGTCGGTCGGAGAACGACCGAGCTCGTTTTCCAAACTCGCCATGGTTTTATCGAGCATTTTTGCTTTGTCACGAATCGATCGTGGCACCCAGTCCTGAGCCCGCAGTTCATCGAGAATCGCTCCGCGCACGCGGAACTCAGCATAGGTTTTGAATTTATTGTCCCGGCTCGGATCGTATTTATCGATCGCATCCATCAAACCGATGACGCCAGCTGAAATCAAATCATCCAATTCAATATTGGACGGCAATCGAACCGCAATCTTTTGCGCGATGTACTTGATCAACGGAGCGTACTCTTCGATCAACTGATTCTTTTGCTTGGGCGTCAGCTTCTTTGGAAGCTCTTTGTACTTTTTCAGCAATGACGCGTTTTTACTCATCCGTCCCCCAACAAATACATCTTAGCAAACCGTTCTCGTCGACCGAAAGTCCAATTCGTCATTAAGCAACACCCACGACTTGTTGCCAGTAGAGCTGCATGCCTCCGGCTTCAATCCTTTGATCGTGGTGAACCAGACCCGCGCCAATCCTGCGTAAAGCTTGGGCCGCCACGGACTGAGGATCTTGTCTCAAAACGAGACGCTGCATCTTGGTTTGCTGCTTGACCGAGGCATCGAAAGGCACACTTCCCAGGTAGTCCAGGCCCACATCCAAGAACTTGGTCACGACATCATGAAAGCGACGGTACAAACCCAAACCTTCCGCTTCGTCCTTCACTTGATTGCAGATCAATGAAAAATGACGAACGCGATGTTTTTGGCTAAGCACTTTGATCAAGGCATAAGAATCGGCAAGGCTCGCAGGGTCCGGCGTCAAGACCACCGTCACCGTTTCCGCGGCCGAGTTCAGATAAAGCACATTGTCCGTGATTCCCGGTGCCGTATCGATCAGCATCCAGTCGAAATCGTGAGGCAAGCCGCCTACGGCATCCAGCAAGGAACGACGCTGAAAGTTGTTCATCGAGTTGAACTCGGGAAGGCCGCTCCCGCCAGACAAGAGCGAGATGCCAGGCGCCACTTCGCAAAGAATGTCACGAATGTTTTTCTCTCCGTGCATGACTTCGAGCAAATTCCCGGAAGGTCTCACGCCGAAGAAAATATCGACATTGGCCATTCCCAGGTCTCCGTCAAAGATCAAGACCCTTTCGCCCTTTTGAGCCAGATAGACGGCTAAATTCGAAACGACTGTCGTCTTTCCGACTCCGCCTTTTCCGGACGCGATACTCAGAGTTTTCGTTTTTTTCATCGTCCCGCCTCAATCGAAGGGTTTCTCGACGTGGTGATTCTGAAGATCAGATCCAGAACACGCTCTCGAGTGGCCGTTTCAAAATCTTCGGGCACCCGTGGGCCGACGCCGAATCCGTGCAAAGGCACGTTGAAACGTCTCATGAAGTTGTAGATCGTGCCGTGCTGAACCGACTCATCGAGCGAAGTGAATATCACATCGTCGAACCCGATCACGGAATAGCGACGACCGGAATCGGTCAGATCTGCATCCTTCGATGTCGCCGACGCAACGAAATGCACCCGTGGATTCAACATTGCCGGAGGCATGAGCGCCTTGACGGCTTCGATCTCGGCCGGATTCTTGAGACTCAGGCCGGGCATATCAACCAGAACCACGTCGACACTGGACAGATAGCGCACCAGATTGCTCCAATCCGAAGCGGATCGAATCATCGCGAAAGGCACGTTCAGGATCTGGGCATAGATTCTCATTTGATCGGCGGAACCAACACGGTGAGTGTCCGCCGTCAGCAGTGCCACCGTCTTTCGTTCGTTCATGACCAAGTGACTGGCCATTTTGACCATGGCTGTGGTTTTACCAGAGCCAGCAGGCCCTACGAACAAATGCACTTTTCCTGGAATATTCCCATCGGTCACCTTGGTGGTCTCGAGAATGTGTCGAGCAACCCAGGCTTCGACCAGATTTTTATTTTTGATTTTCAAAGCCGGGATGGACTCTTGAGCCAAGGTCAGGATCTCGGCCACGATGTCTTCGCTGATTCCTGCCGACGTCAGTTTCTCGAAAAGAAAACTCAGATCGAATGGGATGCCGTAATCGGCTCCAGGATGCGTGCCCACCATGGACTGAGGGATATTTTGGAACTTGGAAATCACGTCTCGCAAAGTGGCGATCTCGCCCTTCAAAGCAACGATTTCCTCGGACTCGGCAGCCGTCTTGCGAGCAGGCCCCCGCTCAGGAGTCGATGCCACCGGTCTCTGCTGCTGCGCCTGCTGGAGATTGTGAATTTCTCGAGCCTGTTGAGCCGCCATCTGGCGCAAGGTTTCCAACTGACGGCCGTTTTCAGATGATCCTGCGCCCGCGCCGCCGCTTTCATCCTCAATATCAGCATAACGACGTGTGGTAACCGGTCGTGGCTGGGTCTTTTCAACGTACTTGGTCACCATCTGATTGATGATGTTTTTCTGAACGCGGGCGGGACTCGCCGAGAAACGCTCCAGATCTTGTCCGCGCAAACGGGACTCCGCAAACTTCTTTTTTTGAAGCGTGTCTTCCGAAACGGCGGCTGTGATTTCGACACTGCCTTCGCCGACCAAGCCAAAGCTTCTCTGATTGTCTCTTGCGGACAAGATGATGGCATCGGGACCGAGCTGGCTTTTGACCATCTCGAGAGCTTCTTTCATCGTCCTGGCTTCAAACTTCTTAACTTGCATGGCTCAGCTCCACGGTCGCAACCGCTTGGACATTGGCATCATTGGTCAATTCATTGTGGGACAAGACGATCAGCTGCGGAATGAACCGCGACGTCAGCTTGTACAAATGCCGACGGGCCGTTGGGCTCGTGAGCAAAATCGGTTGACCGGCAATCTCGGGATGGCCCTCGACCGCATGAGCGATATTGGTGATCAAACGACTGGCCGTCTGTGGATCCATCACCAACTGCACGCCTTGCTCGGTCTGCAGCAGAGAATTCGCGATGACCTCTTCGACCATCGGAGCCAGGGTCATGACTGGAATATTTCCCTGATCTGTTGTGTATTTCGCCGTGATTCCTCGGGCCAGGGCCCGACGGACGGATTCGGTCAGAACATCGATGTCCTTGGTCCGAATGGACTCATCCGCCAACGTTTCAAAAATCGTCAGAAGGTCACGAATCGAAATCTGTTCTTTGAGCAGATTCTGAAGAACACGGACCACAGATCCCAGCGGAAGTGGATCAGGGATCAGCTCTTCGATCACCTTTGGATGGGTCTTTTTGAAGTTCTCGATGAGAGAAGCCGCTTCTTGCCGTCCGAGGAGCTCATGCGCATGACCGCGGATGATTTCTGTCAAATGAGTTGCCATCACGGTCGGCAGGTCGACCACGGTATAACCCGCCAACTCGGCGTCTTCTTTGCGATTCGGAGAAATCCACAGGGCATCCAAACCGAAGGCCGGTTCCTTGGTCGGAATCCCGTCGATGCTGTCGGATACGTTCCCGGGGTCCATCGCCAACATGGCATCCGGCCGCAAGACACCACCACCGACCTTGTTGCCCTTGATCATCAAGCGGTACTCGCCGGCACCCAACTGAAGATTGTCTCGGATATGAATTCGCGGAACGACGATTCCCAAATCCAAAGCAAACTGTTTGCGAATGCTCGTGATCCGTTCAATCAGATCTCCGGACTTGTCGCTTTCGACCACATTGATCAAGCCGTAACCCACTTCCAGTTCGACCAGATCCAGGGGCAGCATACTTTCGACATTTTCTTTCTTGGGACCCAGCAACGCCGCTTCGGCCTTTTTCTTGTCGGCTTCCTCTTTTTCTTTGCGATAGCGTTGCAGCATCCAGCCCAGGCCCAGCAAAGCGCCGCCCATCAGGAAGAACGGAATCGCCGGCAAACCGGGAACCAGGCCCAGTGCCACCAACACGCCGCCGGCGATGTTGACCGCGCGCGGGCTGGCAAAGATTTGACTGGTGACTTCGTTCCCCATATTGCCGTCGGCGCCGCTCGAGCGGGTGACGATGATACCGGCCGCGGTCGAAATGATCAGAGCCGGAATCTGAGACAGCAAGCCGTCACCGATGGTGAGCATGGTGTAGTTCTTAGCGGCATCCATCAATGCCATGTCTTTTTGCAAAACGCCGATCAGCAAGCCGCCGATGATATTGATCAAAGTGATGATGATCCCCGCGATGGCGTCACCGCGAACGAATTTGGAAGCACCGTCCATGGCGCCGTAGAAATCCGCTTCTTGCTCGATTTCCTTCCGGCGACGGCGGGCTTCTTGTTCATTGATCAGACCCGCGTTCAGGTCCGCATCGATGGACATCTGCTTCCCGGGCATCGCATCCAAGGTGAATCGAGCGGCGACTTCCGCCACGCGACCCGAACCCTTGGTGATGACGATAAAGTTGATGACGTTCAGGATCAGGAAGATGATGAAGCCGATGACGTAGTTATTGCCGACAACAAAATCACCAAAGGCATGGATCACGGCGCCGGCGGCGCTCGTGCCTTCGTGGCCGTGAGTCAGGATCAAACGCGTGGTTGCCACGTTCAGGGACAAACGGAACAAAGTCGTGATCAAAAGCAACGACGGAAACGACGTGAATTCCAGAATCCCCTTGGCGTAGATCGAGACCAGCATGATCAACAGGCTGATCGCCAAGGACATCGTAAGAGACATGTCCAGCATGAAAGGCGGCAGCGGGACGATCATCACCGTTAAAATCGCCATCATGCCGAAAGCGATCATCAGATCGGAATTCTTCGTGAACTTTTCAAATCGCTTCAGGAACTGAAAAAGCGGTTCCATCACGACCTCACCTTCTTACGGCGCAACCGGTAAACGTAACTGAGCACTTCCGCGACCGCGACGAACAATTCGCGTGGCACGACCTGCCCCAACTTCAAAGTCTTG
>JAHBUU010000113.1 GCA_019637895.1 Pseudobdellovibrionaceae bacterium
ATCGATCTACGCCCTTCGACAGGCCAAGCAAGTCGATCCGCAGAACGATATGCTGGATGAAAAGATCAGCTCTCTGACCTTGCGGCTGCAAGAAGAGATGATGCGTATTTATCAAGAGGGAATTTTGGAAGAGAGCTTTGGAAACGTCGATGGCGATGACACCCGTCAGGGTGCCAAGCAGAAATGGCGTGAGATCCTGAAGCGCGATATCCAGGACGGCGTGTATTATCGAAAAGCGCTGATCAAAATGAAAAAGTATGGGGCTCCTCAATGAGGATTCAAGAGCGCTCTTACAGCTCGAAGATTTTCCGCCCCAAGCCTTATTTGCATGCCGAGGCTGACGGAAGTCTCCTGGTGGTGGCCACTTCTTGGGGGCAGCCCGAACATGCGAATCTGGTGGCCGACGAAATCGCAAAATACGTGACGGCGGCCAAAGGGGACGTCGAGGTGACATCCCCTTTCGAGTTCCTGACTTGTCTATCGGATCAGGCGAATCACCTTCGCATCGGAATGATGATCGCAAACGATATTTTGTATCGGGGTGAAAACAAGGCCGAGTACGTTTCGGGCGTCGAGGTGCTCGCCATTGCAAGGTCGGGCGAAGAGATCGCTTGGGCGCAAGTGGGAGCGCCGCACCTGCTCTTACGCAGGGAGGGACGGCCTTTGGTTCCACTCGCGACGGCCTTTGATCATTCTTTCGAACTTTCATTGAAGGGTGGCGCCTCTGCTCCTTTGCCTTCTCGTCTTTTGGGTGTGGAACCCACGTCGAATATCGTGTGTGGTGATTTACGTGCCGGAGACAAGGACCTTTTGGTGCTTTTGGCTTCGTCCATGCTGCCTCAATCCTTGTGGACGGCTGCTGGCCCCTTGGATTTGCAGGCGGTGACCCGCCATTTGGTTCAGGAAGATCCCGATCTGCCCTTCTGGTTGGGCCTCGTCGATTTCGGCTAGTCGCTGTCGAACTTTTAGGCGTGGGCTGACGTTGGTCTCTTTTTCCCCTCTGAAAATCGGTTTATTTTCTGTTCGGCCTGGTCTCTCCCTTGCTGAGAGAGGATCCGGAGGCCTTCACGATGTTCAAAGCCCTGTCCCTTTCCCTCTTGATTCTCTTGTCGGGAGCACTGTCATGGGGCCAGGCTGTCTTTTCCGCTGAAAAGGCGGCCGTTCTAGAAACAAATGGGTATTTCCCTTGGGTTTGGAAAACCTCCGATTGTGTGGACTGTCCCATTTACTTTTTGAGCGGAAACAAACAGCTAGAATCCAGGGATGTCCAAGCTTTCATGCGGACCCTCGAAGCACGCAAAAGCGAGATCGTTCGCCTCTACCAAATCGATGGCCAGGAATACAATCTGTTGGCTCATATGGCGGTCGGAATCCTGGGACGTGAGTCGCAGTTTTTCAAAAGCCGTCGCTACCGCCTGAAAGAGACTTTTCCAGGTTTGGTTCGCGTGGCGAAAGCTTTCAAGGCCTACATGGACGGATCCGAGAAGGGACCGAGTCAGAGCAGCCGAGGGCCAACCCAGATTAAAATCGTCCCAGAAAAAATCGCCAGCTTTTATGACATCACGCCCGAGTCTCTTCATGAGCCTGAAAATGCGGCTGTCGCTACCGTCGGTTTTCTGATCGAGATTCTCGAAGAGCTGAAGCGCCGGGTGGTGCTGAACGACCTCGAGTTTGTGAACGACTCTAATTACGTCGATTATTTGCCATATCTGTATTTTGGTTCTCGCAGAATGTTGATCCAGGGCAATGCGACCCCGGAGAAAAACATTTATGTGCAGGATATGAAAAAATATATGGGCTGGGTTTTACTCTATGAGGGCCAGCCATCGTCGACGGAAACCATCAATCCGTAGAATTTTAACTCAGCGAGATTCCGGCAAAGCCATAGCCAGAGCCGTTCTGGAAGGAACTCCTTCTTCGGCCGTCATCGGTAGCCAGAGCAAACCCACTGCCGCATTGGCTTTCAGAATTCGCAAATCAATCTGAGCGCCCTCCCAGGCCTTCATGAAACGGCGACGGGCGGTCTCTTTGTTTTTTTCATTTTTGCGTTTCGCTTGAGTCCAGTCGAACAGGGAGAGGAGCATTTCGTCCGGACATTTTTTGATGTCTTCATGGGACGGATTGGTTCTGAGAAAGAGACGCAGGCAAAGGTCGTCTGGATCTGACTTCTTCCCCATGTTGCGTTCCGCGACCGCAATCCAATCTGCCTTGTTTGTCTTTTTCCCGAGAGTTTTTAGTAAAGGCCAGTCCTTTTGGTCGAGAGCCGACTGCGCAGCCCAACGAAGAATGCGGGGATGGGCGAATGGCTCGCGAGCGAGGACGGTGAGATCCTTATGAAGAGCTGCGGCTCTTGCCGGTGAGAGCCAGTTCAACGAAGAGACCGCAAAGGTTTTTTGGAGGGACGAAGAGAGCGGAGACCAGGGGCGATAGTTTTTTCTCTTTAGAGCAGAAACGAGAGCGGAATCCATTTTTCCTTGAGGGAGAGGCATGGTCTCGAATCGATCGGTCAGGGTATTGTAGGCCACGGGTGGGTAATCGAGGATGACAAGCTCCTGCTCTTTCAGCGCGCCCGCGCGAATTCCTGAGAGGTTCTGCCAAGCGCCCCATCCGCTTTCGAAAAGCACGGGTCGACTTTCGGGCCAATCGAGCTGGGCTCCTTTGAGGCCCGGCAGGACGGAGTGCACGGGAAATTCGTCCGCCTTTTCGGTCTTGATCGGTGAATCCATCATTTCCAGGAGGGTTCTCCCGAGATCCGCCAGGCTGACGTTTCGATCAACGGTCCACGAGATGCCGGTATCCCGGGGTCTCTGAGCGGGCTTGATGAAAAGCGAGACCTGAGTGTTCTCGCTGTGCAGATTGATTGGTTCGATTTCACCATCTCGAGCCGACAGCTCGCGACCGTTCAGACCGACGACCATCACCATGGTGTCATCCCAACGGTTTCGTTTTTTAAGGAAAGAAAACAACTCATCCAGGGTTTCTTCGAGTTCTTCGAGCTGGCTGTCGTAGGAAAGGCTTCGCATTTCTCCTGATACGGTTTCAGTCACCGTATCGGTAAAGCTCAGGTCAGGGGCGTAAAGGGTTGCGACAAAGGCGGAGTCGGCTGTTTCACTGAGGAACCATTCTTCGAAAACTTTGATGCTTTCGTCGAGAGGCCGGAAAAGTCGGCCCGACGAAAAGTTCACGAGGTCGTCGAAAAGCTCGAAACCCTGATGCAAGCCGGTGCGTCGCCAGACAGGAGGACCTCCGGAGAAAAAGGCCGTGCGATAGCCCTTGCGAAGCGCGGCCTCGGCGAAGGTTGTGAACCTCGGCGAAAGTCCAGTGGATCCATTGTGGCGGATTCCATGCTCATAGGGATAGAGACCTGTCATCATCGATGCGAGTGCGGGCACGCTGAGCGTGGAAGGGGTCATGGCGTGAGTAAAACGGATGGACTCGTTGCAAAGCGTGGCAAAGCCCGAGCGCCCTTCCTCGCTGTCTCTGGAGCACAGGGAGAGATTGAAGGGCAGATTGTCCACCGCGATGATCAGAACGGAGGGGGCCCTTTTGTTTTCGCAGGACGTCTGGATCAGTACGATCGGAAGGATCGCGACAAAAGCCCACCAACGCATTTTCAAATTCAATATCTTCAAGGGGCCTTCCTTGACCTGGGTTTCATAGCATAGGGATAATAACCGCGTGCCATGATATCTTGAATCACTTTTTCAACGGGAAACAAGGGGCAAAATTCAATGTTCGCAGAGAAGGTTTTCGCGGTCGCTCATGTGGCCGATCAAGCGGTGCTGATTATTTTGTTGATGATGAGCGTCCTCAGCGTCGGCATGATCTTCGAGAGATTCTTTGCTCTTCGCAAAGTGTCCTCGCAATCCGCGTTGGTTCGCCAAAGAATCAAAGTGGCTCTGCAAAGCAACAGTGTCGAGGACTTCGAGGAGATCGCACGGGATCCATCTTCTCTCGAGGGAAAAGCCGCTTCCTATGCCCTTCGTCACATGCGTGAATCCGGCAGCAAAGGGGTCGAAGAAATTTTCAACACCTTTGCATTGTCAGAGCGTCCGGACCTGGAGAAATTCCTGACCTTTCTGGCGACGGTTGGTTCCAATGCTCCTTATATCGGTTTGTTCGGAACCGTTCTGGGGATCATGAAAGCCTTCCAGGATTTGGCGGCGGCTCCCGAAGCTGGCCAACAGACGGTCATGGCCGGGATTTCGATCGCGTTGATCGCGACGGCAACGGGTCTTTTTGTGGCGATTCCCGCAGTGATTTTCTATAACTACTACTCCAAAAAAGTGAAAGGGATCCTCCAATCCTTGGAAAGCGTGAAAGAGCTCTGCTTGGCTTACGCGAAAAAGAAGGGGATCTGATCCATGGCATCCAAAATCACGGATACCGATGAGGCCATAGCGGAGATCAACGTTGTCCCTCTGGTGGATATCATCTTGGTCGTTTTGATCATTTTCATGGTCACGGCTCCGATGTTCGTCAAACCCACGATCAACGTGAATTTGCCGAAAGCCGCCAGTGGCGATCAAACGGCTCCGAGTAAACTCAATATCGCTTTGACGGCGGACGGGCGTATCAATTTGAACGGTTCTTTCGTCGAAGAGGCGACCGTTCATCAGGTGGCCGCAGAAGAGGTTTCAAAGAATCCTGACGTGCAGGCGATCATCTCCGCGGACAAGGACGTGCCTCATGGGCGCGTTGTTGGTCTTTTGGATGTGGTCAAAGGCGTTGGCGTGAAGAAATTCGCGATTTCGATCGAGAAGAAATAAGACTTTCTTTCGAAACTCCTTGTCTCAATTCGGGAATCGATTTTTCGTCTCTCGAGGCACCTCAAGTCCTGGACCGCGGCGTCCGATCCGTTCTTTATGTCGCCGCGAATTTCCGAGGGAAAATTTCTACTTTTGATGGGTTTTGTCGTTGTCCTTTTGGGCGCGCAAGCCTTTCGCGACACCTTCGGTGAGGAGACGGCGGGTTTGCAAAACGAGGCGGCTTCGAGTCGCTTTCCAGCGAGTGTCGAGCCAGCATCCTTGGTCTCTCAGCAGCCTGAACCGATCGCAATTGCTTCTGCTGCGGATTCTTTTTTGATCGAATGGAATTGGAACTGCGGTCAGCAATCGGATGTGGAAACCAGCGTCCATTCGAACTTCATGCGTTTCAAAGGCCGGGCATGCGGTGGGCTTCCGATCTCGAGTGAGCAGGTCTCGGTGATCAACGAAACCAACGGATTCACCGCCTCCGTGTTCGCAAAAGGAAAAGCGGATTACGAGACCGATCTGATCCAACTTCGCGAAGGACCAAACCGAATTCGGCTCCAATATGTGAACTCTGCGGGACGCCGAATCGAAAGCTTTTTGACAGTCATTTCAAGGATCTCCGCGCTTTCTTCGACGCGATAACAATCCGCGTCTTCATGATGGCGCTTTCGCTTGCGCCACGAGAGTGACTCCCTTAGGGTAGCCCCCATTATCTATGGTTGAAAGTGTGATGAATCATCCGGGTTTAAGACGACGGACAGACCTACATTTGGCGCGTAAAGTTTGGCATATGGGAACCGTGTTTCTCATGTTCCTGCTGTGGTCGCTGGCTCCGGAAGCGGTCTCCTTTACCATTTTGGCGTTTGCCTGCCTGTTGTTCATCCCTCTCGATTTTCTGCGTCAGTCGTGGCCAGCTTTGAACGATTGGCTCATCCATGCGTTCCGACCGATCATGCGGCAAAATGAAATCCACAAGCTGGCTGGAACCACTTACCTCTTGGCGGGTGTCGCGATTGTTGCCTTTTTGTTTCCTCGGCCCGTGGTTTCATTGACTCTGCTCTATCTTGCGTTCGCCGACCCGATCGCGAGCTTCGTTGGGATCCGTTATGGCAAAGACAAGCTGTTCGGTCATAAGTCCCTGCAGGGTTTCATGGCGGCTTTCGCTGTTTGTTTCCTGCTGAGCTTGATCTATCTCTTGTCTTGGGACCGATCCGCTGATCGCGTGATCGTTTTCAGTTTGCTTTCTGGTGTTGTCGGCGCGCTGGCCGAGCTTGTTCCTGTCGCGAAGCTTGATGACAACTTCACGCTGCCGGTCTTTTCGGCCCTGGGACTTTACGGTTTGCTCTATTTGTTCGGATTTTTCGGCACGGTCCTCTAAGGCGCCAAGCGGGCGGGTTCTAGTTGCTAAATAGACCAACAGAGCCTAGATTCCCTTCTCATGGGAACAGAATCTTCATCCGTTCAAACCGTCGACCAAGAAGGCTCCGGCCGTCGCTTGGCCATGTACATCTACATTTTGCCGAATCTGGTGACCACCGGAAACCTCTTTTGCGGTTTCTTCGCGGCGATCATGGCGATCAAGGGGCAATTTGTTTTCGCCTCGTACTTCATTGTCGCAGCGGCGATCTTTGACCTCTTGGACGGCCGCTTGGCGCGGCTGACCCGATCGACCTCCAAATTCGGAGCTGAATACGACTCGCTTTGTGATCTGATCAGCTTTGGAATGGCGCCAGCCTTGTTGCTCTACACCTGGGCGCTCAGTCCGTTCGGTCGTATCGGATGGGTTGCCTGCTTCCTTTTCGTCGCTTGCGGTGCTTTGAGACTTGCACGCTTCAACGTTCAAGCGAACGTCGTCGAAAAAAATTACTTCCAGGGGCTCCCAATCCCGATGGCAGCGGGCATCGTCGCTTCTTCCGTTTTGGCGTTCGACGACATGGGCCTCGAGGCTTTCGGTAGCATTCCTCTGCTGTTGATGACCATTCTTCTCGCCTTTGTGATGGTGAGCACCTTCCGCTATCGCAGCTTTAAGGATTTGGATCTGAAAGAACGCGTCCCATTCCGTCACCTCGTGATCGGTGTCGGTTTGATCGTGGTCGTGTTGCTGCGACCTGAAGTCATGCTGTTCTTCCTGTTCATGGGGTACGCCACTTTGGGTGCGATCTTCGGGATTTTCCGTCTTGGAAAAAACGTTCGTAAAATCCGCCCTAACGTCTATCTTCCTCCGAATACTCGCGAGCAGGATCTGGTTGTCGATGCGGAAAGCGATTTCGTCGAAGAACCCGGCGAAAACACAGATCCGTCGATTCGCAAAAAATAATCAGGAGAAAACATGCTCAAGATCGGCGTCGTCGGCGCGACGGGAATGGTGGGAACGGCCTTCATGGACATCCTCGGCGAGAGGACCTTCCCTGTGGCCGAGTTGAGACCCTTCGCTTCGGAGGCGTCTCTTGGGAAAAAGATTTCCCTCCTCGGTCGAGACTGGCCGGTTCAGGTTTTGAAGCCCGGTTGTTTCGATGGACTTGATCTTGTTTTCTTTTCTTCGGGCGATGACATCAGCAAGGAATGGGCTCCACTCGCGGTCAAGGCGGGTGCTTTTGCCGTCGATAACTCAGCGGCCTTCCGGATGGATTCGTCCATTTCTTTGGTCGTCCCTGAGGTGAATGGGCATTTGCTGTCGAAGGGGATGAAACCCGCCATCATTGCTAATCCAAACTGTTCCACGATTCAGTTGGTCGCCGCCCTGAAGCCACTTTCGGACAAGTTCGGTCTTGAGGAAGTGCGGGTCAGCTCTTATCAGGCGGTGAGTGGTGGAGGACAGGCTGCTCATGACGAGTTGATGGGGCAGGTGAAAGACCACGAAAACCCCGCTCCTCAGGCGCAGGTGTTCCCACATCCGATTTTGTTCAATGTGATTCCTCAGATCGGCTCGTTCGATGACGATGGCTTCTGCAGTGAAGAGGTCAAGATCATGAAGGAGACCCGCAAGATCCTGGAACTTCCGGATTTGAAAGTCTCGGCTTTCACGGTTCGAGTTCCGGCGCTGAATTCCCATAGCGAGTCCGTTTGGGTGACGCTCAAGAAAGAAGTCTCGCGTGAGGATGTCGTCGATGCGATTCGTACAGGCGAAGGTCTAGTTTTACAGGATGATCCCAAGCGATCCGTCTATCCAACTCCTCGGGCTGTCTCGGGACAGGATCCCGTCTATGTCGGACGGATTCACCGTGATCTCGAAAATCCGAAGATCTGGCTGATGTGGGTCGTCTCGGACAATATTCGCAAAGGGGCCGCTCTGAACGGTCTCCAGATCGCCGAGCGAATTTTTGACATCAAGTCCCGCCCATGATCTCCTGAAAGGGTGGGAAAAGCCTTTTCTTCCAGCCTGCTTGCGTTCTTTTTGATGACGCCCATCGCTTCGGCGACGGTGACTTTCGTTGGTGCGTCCAACGTGTCGAAATGGAGTGAGACCTCCGACGAGCAGGGAACAAAGACCATCACGATTTATGGTGGGATCACGCACGCGACCTCCCCCTGCTCAAACACGGTCTGCAACTCTTGCAATGGGTCCGGTTTGGTTCCTTGTAACGAGCAGGAAGTCAGCCCGACGATGACGGTGCGTTTGTCGGCTCGAACCTCGGCGACTCAAACCGGTCGATATGCGTTGTTGAAATCCGACTCGGATTCCAGCGGTCAGTTGGGAAACTCACCGGCCGTTGATGGAAGCGGGACTTTTTACGTCGACGTGACCTGGAGCGATCTCTGTGGAGCAATGGGCAGCACAAACTGCGCATCGAGCGTGGCCAAAACCTTCCGCCTAGGCATTCGCGAAAACAACGACTCCTCGTTCGTCAGTGGCGAGTCCATCCTGATTCGGATCGTGATGAGCAATGCCGTTGGTCGCAACTTCTATAAGAGATGTCCGGGGGGAAATCCGCAGAGCGGGGCTTCTGCGACCGATGGTTTTTGCGACTTCGCCGTTTTTCCTGGTGATGGAAAATTATACGTCGACGGACCAGCGGGTCAGGGCTTGTCGGTCGCAACCGGTTTTCCCAACGCGGACAGCACCGTCAAATGGACTAAGCTCGTTTTCTTTTTCGAGCCTTATGCGGGGAACCTGACGAGCACGGTGAGCACGATCACGAACGGCAGCTCCCGCAGCGAGCTGTTGTATTCCAACACGCAGAACCCGCCCGATGATTTGGACCCTCGTGTTCCTGGAATGGAAAACGGAACCAAATACTGCCTGGCCATGGCGAACCAAGACGAGGCCGGCAATATCGCGTCCTTCACGGATTTCAGCGATACGGGTTATACCGGTGATCCTTCGTTCGAAGCCACCGTCTGCGGCACTCCTGAAGAAGTGGTCGGTCTTTTGGACGACAAAAAGTGTTTCATTGCGACAGCCGCCTGGGGAAGTCCTCTGGATCCTCATGTGAAAACGCTGCGATCGTTCCGAGATCGATTTTTGAAAGTCACGCCTTGGGGGGCCGCTTTCGTTGAAGCCTACTACTCATGGAGTCCTCCTTTGGCTAAATGGATTTCTGAACACGAGGTCGCGCGGACGGTGGTTCGTGGCGCTCTTTGGCCTTTGATCGCTTTTGCCTGGTTGAGCTTGGAAATTGGTTTGCTGGCAACACTCGGATTGAGCGTGGCTCTGTTGGTCGGTTCAGGTGTTCTTGTTTCGCGAACCCACTGGCGGCGGAGGGGTGAGGCATGAAAACTCTGAGTCTGATCGCCATGCTTTTCATCGCTTCGGTCGCCGGAGCGCAGAACCAGGATGCCCCTCCAAACGAGCCACCTTACGTCAACGAGGAAGAGCATCTCACGCAAGTCACTGAAGAGCCTGCTGTCGTCCCCGCCGTCGAAGAGCGCCCGGTTCTGCAAAGGACCTCCGACGGAAAGCAGTTCATCAAGCACCCCTTGTCGAAAAAAGGTCTTCAGTTGATCGACAAAGATGGTTCTTACTATTACGCCACCGAGAAACGCTCGAAGAACGATCAGTACATGATGATCCGGATGGGCGCGATCGATCCGGGTCCGGATATCCAGGCCGCCGATGGGACGAGCTATGCGACGATGTACGGCTCGG
>JAHBUU010000114.1 GCA_019637895.1 Pseudobdellovibrionaceae bacterium
TCAAAGAATGAGGAGCGACTTCCGCATCGCCTTCTTTCATGTACATAACGACGATCGGACGCAGATAGTAGTAAACGCTGATCACCGAGTTCAGCACACCCCAGATCGCGAGCCACAAAAGACCCTCGCCGATCGCGGCCGCAAACAGGTAGAACTTGCCAAAGAATCCGACGGTCGGCGGAATCCCGGCGAGCGACAACAAAAAGATCGTGAAACACAAAGCCATGATCGGGCGATTTTTCGCAAAGCCCGCTAGGTCCTCGATATTCACGACATGGGCGTCCGAACGCTCCATCATGTTCGCAATCGCCAAAGTTCCAATCGTCATCAGCGAATAAGCCAACAGATAGAAAATGACACTGCTTGCACCGAAGAAGGAGGCGTCACTCACTCCGGCCGTGATGATTCCAACCAGCAAGTAACCAGAATGGGCAATGCTGGAATACGCGATCATGCGCTTCAGGTTATTCTGAAGAATAGCCGCCACGTTCCCCGCGATCATGGTGATGACGGCCAACCATTGGAGCATATCCAAAAGATTCGGCGATCCAATGAGGGACTTGGTCGCGATCAAACGCAGAAAAGCTGCAAAAGAAACGACCTTCACCGCCGTCGCCATGAACGAGGTGTGAGGGGTTGGAGCCCCTTGATAGACGTCCGGAGTCCAGGCGTGGAACGGAGCGATCGAAACCTTAAAGCAGAAACCGATCGTCACAAAACAGATCCCGAACAAGAACAGCAGGTTCCCCCCGATCAGGCGAGGTGTTTCGGCCATAAAGCTCAAAATGTTCGTGCTTCCTGCCGACCCAAAAATAAAGGCTGTTCCATAAAGGAAAATCGCCGAGGCCAAAGAACCCAAGATGAAATACTTGAAGGCCGCCTCTTTCGACATCTTCTCTTCGTGGCTCATTGCGATCATCAAATAGAGGGACAGAGACATCATCTCGAGTCCGATGAAAACCATTAGAAGGTCGATTGCTGATACGAGGATCAACATTCCAACTGCCGAGTTCATGGCCAGGAACATGAGTTCCGAAAACTGCCGACCTTTGGTCGCCGGGTTTTCGTACATCAAAACCATCGATGCTGCCGCCGAAGCGATCGCGATAATTCCCATCCATTGGGTGACGCCATCAAAGATCAAGGAGTTGTTAAACGCCGTCTTGCCCGGGCCACCGAAAACCAGCAGCAACCCCATCGCCGCAACCATTCCGATCAGGGCTTGCGCCAAAGTGGCAAGAGCAGGCTGCTCCTGATTTCCGCGAAGCACTTTGATCGTGATCGGAACCAAACTCGCCAAGAACAAGGCGATCATCGGCGAGATAAGAAGAATATCTGAAAGACCAACTGTCATTGCCATTATTGAGCCTCCGTCGGAGCGGCTGGGGTCTGGCCCGGAAGAGGAAGACTGTAATTCGTCCGGTTATTCACCAGATGCTCAATCGACGCCTTCGAGTAATCGATAAAGTGATTCGGCAGAAGTCCCATCCAGAAAACGAGAATGACGAGCGGCACGAGAACCGCGATCTCTCGGGCGTTCAGATCGTGCAGCGGATGATCCGCTTCCATGATGAGCTGCCCTTTTTCACCGAAGAAAACTCTTTTGAACATCCACAGCATATAAGCGGCGCCCAAAATCACACCCGTCACGGCGACAACCGCGTACCAAGGATGAGCTTGATAAGTTCCCATGAGAATCAGGAATTCACCGACAAATCCATTGGTCAGAGGCACCGCGATCGAAGACATCGTGATGATGAAAAAGAAAATGGTGAAAACGGGAAGGACCCCCGCCAGACCGCCATACTTGGAGATCTCGCGAGAATGCGTGCGCTCGTAGATCATACCGATCAACAAGAACAGCGCTCCCGTGGAAATACCGTGGTTCAACATTTGATAGAGACCGCCGGTCACTCCATAAGAGTTGAATACGAACATCCCCAGCATGATGTAACCCATGTGAGAGACCGAGCTGTAAGCCACCAGTTTTTTCACATCCGGTTGAACCATCGCAACCAAAGCTCCGTAAACGATACCGATCACACCCAAAAGGAGCATCAACCAAGCCCAGTGTTCAGCGGCCTCGGGGAACAGCGGAATCACCCAACGAAGGAATCCATAAGTTCCCATTTTCAGCATCACACCTGCCAGAATGACAGAACCTGGAGTCGGAGCTTCAACGTGAGCATCCGGCAACCAAGTGTGCAGCGGGAAGATTGGAACCTTGATCGCAAAGGCGAGAGCGAAAGCAAAGAACAGAAGCGTCTGCAGGCTCAGGAGCGTGCCCGCGACAAACGGAATCTTGAGCTGGTAGAAGTCGAGCAACGAAGCGCTCATCTGGCCCAATCCCTCTTGAGTCAGATACATCATGTAGATGATCGCCACCAACATCAGCAAAGAACCGAACATCGTGAAGATGAAGAATTTGACCGTCGCATAGATCCGACGAGCCCCGCCCCAAATACCAACCATGAAATACATTGGGATCAGCGAGAGTTCCCAAAAGACGTAAAAGAAAACCGCATCAAGAGCCAGGAAAGTTCCGAGCATCGCTGTTTGAAGCAAAAAGAGCGCCGCATGGAATCCACGGACCCGCTTTTCAATCGATGTCCAGCTTCCCAGAATCACAACCGGGGTCAAAAACGTCGTCAGGATCACAAGCCAGAGACTGATTCCGTCAATCCCCAGAAAATACTGGATCCCGAAGCGCTCGATCCACATATGTTTCTCAACGAATTGCAAAGCTGGCGTTGCCGCACTGAAGTCCCGCAAAATCACCAGGCTGACGATAAACTCGATCAGTGACAGGCCAAGCGCTAGGTGGCGCAAGGACTTTTCACGGGGCCAGAGCGTCACCAGAAGCGCAAAGAGAACCGGTAGGAAAACGATCGTTGTTAGTAACATTCGATTACCTCATGAGTACGAAAGAAAGAACCGCAACGAGACCGAGTCCGATATACATCGCGTATTGCTGCATATTTCCGGTTTGAAGAGTGCGGACGACCGAGCCCCCACCCTTCATCAAATCAGCGAGCAAGTAGGTTGTCTTGTCGATGACCTGCACATCCACGTGGTGCCACAGGTTTTTCGAGAATGCGATCAACGGGTTGATGATCACTCCGAAATAGAGCTCGTCCACGAGATACTTTTTAGAAATCAAGCGGTAGACAGGCCCCAAAGACTCGGCGATCTTTTTTGGAGTTTCCGGTGATCGCACATAAAAGTGGTAGGCGACAAAAGCAGACAGCGCCGCAAGTCCCACCGAAACCCCCATCAAAGCCCACTCCATCGTGACGCTGTGATGGACTCCGTCCAATGACGGTTCCCGCAGAACAGGCCCCAGCCAATGCTCCAGAACATTTGCCGGATGGCCCGGCAAAATTGAACTGATCGCGTGGTTGATTCCCAACCAGCCACCGACGATGGACAAAAGCCCCAAAACGATCAGAGGAATCGTCATCAAGGCCGGAGATTCATGAGGATGAACCTCTTTCGGAACTCGGCTTTTTCCCCAAAAGGTCAAAGCCATCAGGCGTGTCATATAGAAGGCCGTCATCACGGCACCCAGAACACCGGCTGCCCACAGCAGAGGGTGACCCAGGGGCGACGTCATTGCTTTCCAAAGAATCTCATCCTTTGAGAAAAATCCTGCGAACGGTGGCATCCCGATGATCGCCAGCCAGCCGAAGAAGAAGGTGATGTGAGTGATCGGCATGTATTTTTTCAGAGCGCCCATTTTGCGGATGTCCTGCTCTTCGTGCATCGCATGGATAACCGATCCCGAGCCCAAGAACATCAACGCTTTGAAGAAGGCATGGGTCATCAAGTGGAACATCGCCACACCGAACGCGCCAACACCAGCGGCCAGGAACATATAGCCAAGCTGGGACACCGTCGAATAAGCGAGGACCTTTTTAATATCCCACTGGGTCATCCCGATTGAGGCCGCCATCACTGCTGTCGCAGCACCAATCACTGCAATGATCATCAAAGTATTCGGAGCCGCGATGAACATCGCATTCAAACGAACGATCATGTACACACCAGCGGTCACCATGGTCGCCGCGTGGATCAGAGCGGAAACCGGAGTTGGTCCCGCCATCGCGTCCGGCAACCAAACATACAAAGGAATCTGAGCTGACTTACCTGTTGCCCCGATAAACAACATCAGGGTTCCCAGGGTCGCAGCACCCAACCAGGATGCCTCTGGAACTGTCGGAGCCAATTGATTCAGGTCGAAGAAATTCAATGTCCCATAAGTCATAAAGAGGATGAACATCCCCAACAAGAATGCCGCATCACCAATTCGGTTGGTGATGAAGGCTTTCATACCGGCTGCGGCCTTGTCTTTGTCGGTGAACCAGAAGCCGATCAGCAGGTACGAGCAAAGCCCGACCCCTTCCCAACCCACGAACATGGTCAACAGACTGTCCCCAAGAACGAGGATCAACATATTGAAAACGAACAGGTTCAGATAGGCGAAGTATTTGGCCACACCCTTGTCGTGGTGCATGTATCCGATCGAAAACATGTGAATCAGCGTTCCAACACCGGTGATCACCAGGATCATGATGGCGCTGATGGGATCGACAACAAATCCGGCAGCCACTTTCAATTTGTCGATGACGATCCAGTCGAAAAAGCTGACGGCGATCCGGCGACTTTCCGCTGGCATTCCGATCAGGTCCGCCACCAAAAGGATCGAACAGATAAAGGAGATTGCGATTGCCGTCGTCGCCAGCCAACCGGCCAGGTTCGGGCCATTTTTGCGATAGCGGGCTCCGTTGATCAGAAAGCCAACGAAGGGGCTCAATAAAAGGATGGCCATCAAAAGGCTGTGATTCATGCGCTTATCCCTTCAGGTGCTCAAAGAAACGAATGTTCACTTCGCGGTAGCGTTTGAAAATCGAAACGATAATCGCAAGGCCCACGGCCGCTTCTGCCGCCGCGATGGTCATGACGAAAAAGACCATGATCTGTCCATCGATCCGACCGGAAAATTTACTGAAAGCAATGAAGGTCAAATTCACCGCGTTCAGCATCAACTCGATGCACATCATCATCACAAGAACGTTTCGGCGCATAAGAACGCCCAGAAACCCCATGGTGAAGAGAGCCGCCGAAAGAACCAGATAATGAGACAGGCCAATCTGATTGATCACATCAGTGCTTGGCATGAGTTCCCCCTTTGCTTCGAGCAAGCGCGACGGTGCCGACGGCAACCACCAGCAGCAAAACACCCAAGGCTTCGAATCCGAAAATATGGCGGTTGAATAGAACAAGTCCGAGCGCCTTTGAAGAGTCTTCCGGCAGCTTGGCCGCATCGACAACGTCCGGAGCCGCGAGGAATTTCACACCCTGAGCCATCACCATAACGATCAGGCCCGCCAGAAATCCGATCATCGCGATTTTGAGCGCGCCACTGACCTGCCCTCGCGTAAAGGCTTTCGTTTCCTCACGAAGGTCAAAGAGCATCAGAACGATGACAAAAAGAACCATCACCGCCCCGGCATAGACGATCACCTGAACACCCGCGATGAAGTAGGCACCCAAGGTCGCGAACAGGGCCGCAAGGCTCACCATTGTCATCGCCAGAGACAGAGCCGAGTAAATTGGATTTGCCATCATCACGACGGAAAGACCACTCGTCACGGCCACCAAGGACAGAAACCAAAAAATGAAAGCGTCAGCAGTCATGTCGTCTCTCCGTTACGCGAAGTTATAGGCGACGTAAATCACGACCGCCGTCAAAATGGTGTTGAACAAAGCCCAAGGAAGCATCGTCTTCCACCCCAGATCCATCAACTGATCGTAGCGGAAGCGCGGAAGCGTCCAGCGAACGTGGATGAAGAACCACAGGAAAAGTGCAAACTTCACGAAGTACGCCAACAAGTGAATCACAGAAGTGATGGCGCTGATCCCGTTCGGTGTTGATGCCAGATTCTGAGCCACGAACTCGCGAATTTCCGCTGGTGTAAATCCAGGAACCAGGTAGCCACCAAAGAAGAACGTCGTCACAAGTCCCGCCGCGATCATCATGTGGGCATATTCACCGATGAAGAACATCAGCATTTTGAAACCGCCGTATTCCGTGTGGAAACCAGCGACGAGCTCCGCTTCTCCTTCGGCCAAATCGAAAGGCAATCGGTTGGACTCCGCGAAGGTTGCGGCAAAGAACAAAATGAAGCCAAGAGGTTGATAGAACAAACCCCAATTCGGAAGCCATGGGATCACGACTTGATTTCCCATGAAGCTGAAGCTCATCGGGCCCTGCTGCGCAAGCACCATGTCCGTCAGGTTGAAAGTTCCGTAGAGCATGATCACGCCGACAATCGACAAACCCAGAGCCAGCTCGTAAGAGATGATCTGTGCGCTTGCCCGAAGGGCACCCATCAAAGAGAACTTGTTCCCCGAACCCCAGCCCGCCATCAGGATGGTGTAGGCCGCCAAAGACGAGATCCCGAGGATGAAAACAATCCCGACACCGATGTCGAAACCCTGCATTGCAAAGGTGTAGGGTCCCCACATCTTGCCAGCCATTTCAAACGCTTCGATTTGCAAAGGAGTCCCCAGCGGAATCGCACAGTAGGCGATCACACCAGGAATCAAGGCATAGACGGGCGCCGTATAGAACAAAGCCCGCACAGCCTTACGCGGAAGGAAGTCTTCCTTGTTCAAAAACTTCACGGCATCTGCAAGAAGCTGCATCAATCCCAGAGGACCGACACGGTTTGGACCCAAGCGATTCTGAATGAACGCCGATCCACGACGCTCGACCCAAACCAGAATCGGCACGGCCTGCACCATCAGAAGGAAGATAACGATCAGCTTAATGCCGTTGATTGTGATTTCGAAAATGTCCTGACCCATGAATCAGTCCCACTCCAAGGCTTTGGATTTGATTTCCCAGAAAAGTCCGAAAATAAAAATTAGCAGGAAGATGAGCATCGAAAGACCAACGGCCGTTCCCGCCCCCGCCTCGATGAAATCACGGAACGTGATCGCCCAAGGGTACATGAAGATGATTTCGATATCGAAAAGGATGAACAAGATCGCGGTCAGGTAAAACTTGACCGAAACTTTGGTGTCCTTCTTTTCTTGGCCTGGAATTCCGCACTCATAGGGATCGAATTTGACCCCTGTTTGATTGCGGGTTTGGTCCCCACCCATCGCTCGTGCGAGAAAAATCAGAAGCGTCCCGAAAAGGGCGATAAAGATCGTTAAAAATAAGACTCCACCGAGAGGCATGATCCCTCCTTAGATGCATTCTCAAGATGCTTTCAGGTTGACCTTCTTGTTATAGACTGGCGCCCAATGAAATCAAGCAAATAGGCGTTTGAGGATGGGCCTAACTCGTGGCAACCTCAGACGAAAATGAAATCCGAATGGGCCTCCACCCGACTGGAAAGCATTCTCGAGCGCGAGTTCGAGATCGGATCCGAGAAAATCCTCGTTCGCGGCACCACTTCAGTGGCGGCGCTCGGCTTTGCTTTGTCTCAGGCTCAGTCTAAAAAAATCAATGACTTGCCACATCTCGTCGTGGTTCCGAGTCAAGCCGACTGCAACCGTCTTCAGCAGAGTCTCGAGGCCTTTGACCCACTCCGCCAGAGCTTCGTATTGCCGGCCTCCGATGTTTCCCCCTATTCCGGCCTTTATCCGAGCCCACAAACCATCGCCGACCGGGTCGGCTTCCTGGGTCGGGCACTCAGATCCCGCGACGGCGATTTGTACATCGCAACCGGGGTTTCACTCTCACAACGAACGCTCCCGAAAAAACTCTTCGAATCCCTTTCGCGCCTGTTGAAAAAAGACGATGAAATTCCCGGTGATTTCAACTCCTGGCTCGAAGAACGGGGTTATTCCGCAGCTCCCGTGGTCGAGGACCGGGGTCAATACGCGCTCCGTGGGGGGATTGTCGATATTTGGTCTCCGGCCGAAGCCAAGCCCATTCGTATCGAGCTTTTCGGGGATCAGATTGAAAGCCTTCGCACCTTCAGCCCCAACGATCAGCGCAGCATCGATGAGGTCCGCGAACTTTTGCTCGTTCCGGCCAAGGAAACTTTGTACCTCGAAGACCGATACGAAAAACTGGTCAGTGCCGTTCGCGCCGACTGGGACCGACGAAAAGTTCCTGCCCACGAACGCGAGGACATCCTTCGCTCTCTTTTACAAAAGCAGGCCTTTCCGGGTTTCGAGTTTTTACTGCCTTTCCTTTACGATTCCACTTCGAGTGCACTTGAATACTTCCCGGACGGAATGAATCTGTGGATCCTGGATCCCGAGTCCATCGATCGAGAAATCGACGAGACCTTCGAGGAATGGAGATCCGACGAACACGCATCGACAGCCTCGGTGCTGCATCCTCCTTTGGAAAAAATCTGGGAATCTTTCAATCCGACGTTTCGGCCAACCGTCGGCCGCTCGATCACCTTTTCTTTGATCGAAACCCTGCAGGACGACTCTAGCCAGGTCCGTGTGGTGCCCTATCGTTCCGCATCGACCCAAGATTTAACTGGTCTGTCCCTCTCTTTGCCTTTCGGAAGCGATCAGTGGTTTCAAGCCATCGGTCAAAAGCTCCGAACGATTCGAGACAGCGGCGAGCGCGTTTTCATCGGCCTTCGAACGGGTCCTCCCTTCGAGCGCTTGGTCCTTGCTCTGGAAAGAATGAACCTCACTCCGGTTCGGGTCGCGAACGACGAGTATCTGTGGGCACAGTGGTTGTCCGATCAAGACAACGATCCAAAAATCGTTCACTTGGTTCCTCGAACTTTCGGCGAAAGTGTTCGCATCGAGGAAGAACGCCTCCTCCTGCTTCGCGAAGATGATTTTTTCGGCAAGAAAGAGCATCGACGGCGCTCGAGTGGAGCCGAGGACTTCCAAAGTCAGGCCAAGCGCCTCGCGTTCGGAGACCTGAAGCCCGGTGACTTGGTTGTCCACGTCAAACATGGTGTCGGACAGTATGAGGGCTTGAAACTCATGCCGATCGGCGGAATCGAGAGCGAGTTCATCCAAGTCGCCTATAAAGACAAGGACAAGCTTTACCTCCCGGTTTACCGAGTCGGGCAGCTGCAAAAATACTCAAGCTCGGCCAGCACCACCATTCTAGATAAGCTCGGTGGAACCTCCTGGGAAAAAACCAAATCAAAGGTCCGCAGTCATCTGCGCGATCTCGCCTCGGAACTTCTCGAGCTTTATGCAAAAAGAGCCGAGGCCCACAGACCTTCTTTTCATTTGAACGAACAAGACATCACTCAGTTCGAAAAGGGTTTTCCTTACGAGGAGACCGAAGATCAGCTCCGTGCGATTGATGACATCCGAAAAGATTTGGATTCCACCAAGCCGATGGATCGCCTGATCTGCGGCGACGTCGGCTTTGGAAAAACGGAAGTCGCCATGAGGGCGGCCTTTTTTGCGATCCAAGATCGAAAACAAGTCGCCATTCTCGCGCCGACAACGGTTTTGACCTTTCAGCATTTTGAAACCTTTAGAAAGCGCTTTGATGGCTGGCCTATTCGCATCCAGGTTCTGAATCGTTTCGTTTCAACGGCGGATGCAAAAAAAGTCATCGCGGGCCTCAAAGACGGCAGCATTGATATTGTGAT
>JAHBUU010000115.1 GCA_019637895.1 Pseudobdellovibrionaceae bacterium
TCCCGTCTCAAAGAAGATGACTTTCGCCGATGCTCTTCGCTCGGTGCTTCGTCAAGATCCTGATGTGATCCTGGTCGGAGAAGTGCGCGATGCGGAAACCGCGAAGCTCTGTTTTCAGGCGGCTGAAACCGGACATTTGGTTTTTACCACGCTTCACGCCAACGGCGCGCTTGAAGTGATCGAGCGTTTGTCCGGCTTAGGTGTAGAACGCTTGGTGCTAGAATCCAACTTGCGCCTGTCGGTCGCGCAGCGTTTGGAGCAGAAGGTGTGTCTTGTCTGTGGAAAACACGCTTCCCAAAAAGACAAACAACGATTCTTGAAAAAGTACGGCGGGGATGATGCTCAGCTTTTGAAAACGAGAAACCCAGAGGGTTGTCCCTGCTGCTCCGAGGGTATCAAAGGACGCGTGCCCGTTCTTGAGTGGGCCACCTTTGAGACCCGTGAAGGGCATCGAGCGGCCAAGATCCATCAGAGCTTGGAACTGGCGAGAGCGTACCGCGCCCGCATGGGCGAGATCGACTGTCTGGAGGTGATTCGTGAAAATTTATAGCGTATTGATTCTGATTTTTCCATTTACTGCCCTCGGGGGCGAGTTGTCCTATTTTGACTCCAAGATTGATTTTTGGGGCAACAAAAAGACAGTCGTCGGCCAACCCCCGAAGTCCCCCCTTCCTGGCGAAGCCTCCGGGGGCGGTAAATTTCCGTGGAAAACGTACCTCGATCCGAGGAACAAGGAGTTCTTCAAGGAAGGCGATTACACACCGCCAGAGCCGTTCATGGAAATCGCGCGAAATCCTTCGGATGAGAACATCAAAAACTGGTTCGAGTTCATGAAGAAGAAAAACGAGCTGGCCCGCCGTCTCGATGATCGTGTGCGCGAGTATCTGGTGAAGAACGGCCAAATGCCGGTGGTCACACCAGAGCCGGTGACTTCTGCGAAGGCCACGAAGCCTGTACCACCGGCCCAGGGGCCACTCGATCCCGCGAGGTTCAAAGTCAGGATGTACTTTGAATCCACCTGCCCGCATTGCAGACGAATGTTCGGTGTCTTGAATCGTCTTCAGAAAGATGGCATCGAAGTTCATGCGTTGCAAATCGACCGCGGGCCGGTGCCCGAGGATGAAAAGATTGTTCCGCTAGGGCTTGCGGCTCAGGAAGAAGTCAAAAAGCACGGGATCAACGGTGTTCCGTATCTCTTGATCGCGGACAGCAAGCGCAAGGCGCTGCTTCCCCCGATTCAAGGCTATCACGCGTATGAAGAGGTTTTAGGGCTTCTGAAAAGCGCGGATCAGTAGAGTGAAATAGAAACCGGCGTCCACCACCACCGAGGATGTCGATTCAAAAAAACGAATGAAGTCCCTCCACCATGAGAAGGCGAGCGACTTCGAGCAATAAGGAGAAATCTATGCTCGGAGCACGCCTTTTAATGTGCGGATCGCTATGCCATGGTTCAGCGATCAAAAGTCCTAACCCAAGGAACCACGAAATCTGGTTCATTTTTATTCTCGTAACGGCGTTAGTCGCCTTTGCATTTCACGGCCAGGCATTCGGGGCAACCCGAATCCCCGGAGCCGATGCCAGCGACAAACTCGAAGCGGCCGGAACCCTACTCAGAATCATCGATTCAGTGTTGTTCTCGTGGGGAGCGCGAATTTTCGCCGGTCTCTGCGTGATGTCCGCGGGCTGGCATCTGAAAGAACAGCGTTTCGGCTTCGCCGTTCTTTGCATCGTGGCCGCCATCGTTCTTGGAACGGCACCCACCTGGGTCAAAAATATCTTCGATATCGGCGGCGGTGGCGGCGTGTTCTCGCACGTCACCGTCGCGCCGAAGGAGCTGTTAAGTGCGTAAGCAAGAGCTCCTCAAGGCAAAACATTCCTCGCTTGTGAGTCAGACCATCGACTCACCAATCATGGTTTTCGATTTCTGGGAGCTCTCGGATGTGTTCATCGCGCTCTTCATCATCCTGATCTTCGGGGTGTTGTTCTACTCGTGGGGAACGATGTTCACGCTGTTGGTTCTGTGCCTGGGCGCGGGGCCAGCCATCAAAAAGAAGTATCCGAAGGGGATCTTCTTTCACTGGCCCCATGCGCGTCTGCGCATGGGGCTTCCCGGCCTTATCAACCCGCGAGGAAACGAGCGTCGGTTTTCAGATTGAGAAAGGATGAAAAATGCAACCAACAATAACCCAAACGGAGGACGTATGGACGAACAAAAAAACGAAAAACAGAACAAGCAGTATGAGCGAAAACCCAATTTCGATCTTCGCGCGAAACTTTCCCGCGACGGTCGCTACTGGATTCTTGAGCGTGTGGAGACGTGGATTCTGCCCGTTAATTATCTCTCTGCGATCACTCGCAATCACGCTCTGGAAAAAGATCGAGCCGCAAGTGGAGTCGAAGACGAGAAACCTAAAAAGAAAGGCAAACGAGATGCTGACAGCAATGGATAAGGGCATCGAAGCCGCTCAGGTCGCAACTCCCCCGGTCGGTGTGTACCGGGGGGTCGATCTTCGGATTCTTCCCAAATTCATTGCCTTCAAAGCGGCGATGCTGAAGCACAACCTGACGCTTCAGTATCTTCTCGTGATTCATCTGGCGGCCTTCGCGCTGAACTTCGCGTTTTCGCGTTACGAGATTCACGGCCTTCAGATGAAATTGCGTGAGAAGGAATACATTCTCGCGCCGGGAGTGATGGACTTCACTCCCGCCTCCCCTCAATCGGTGTCGGATTCGTATGTGGTGAATGCGGCAATGACCTTTCTTGGAATGCTAGGGAACGTCAACGCCGCGAACATCGACGAGCAGTACAAGCGGCTGGCCTCGTTCATGAGCCCGGAGCTTTCGATCCAATTCGAGGAGGAAGCGCGGGAGTGGCGGGAGACTGTCAAAGCGGAAAACATTTCGGAGATCTTGCGCGTGACGGATCGAGAGGTGGTTTCAACGGATGACGGATTTTACAAAGTGACAGCCATTGCCCAGCGCGAACGGTATTCCAACGCTGAAAACCTCGGTCATGTGGACGAGATCGTTGAAATGACCATGCGGCTGGTGCCTCCCGTGAAAGGCAAAGAGTGGTTCTTGGAAATCACGAGTCTCAAGCGCGGACGAGCGGACGGATTCAAACCAAGCACGAGCGGAGGGAAAGCCAATGGAAAGTAGAAATGTTATCGGAATGAACGGAGGTCTGATCTTCACAAAAGAAGACTTCAAGGATCTTTTCCGCAAGGTGGTGTTCACGCTGCTCATCGGAATCTACTTCTGTTTCTTCCTTCTTCTGGTCGGCTTGATCGCCGTCCGTGCGGAAGCGAAAACAGTCGTTTACGGATCAGCGGCGGAACAAGTGAGGATTATCTACGGAACGCCCACGGTGTTCCGATTTGAAAAGGCGGTCCAGACCATCACGGGCGCGGGCCGCCTTCAGATTGAGCCGACCAACAAAGGCGACTATTCGTCTTTGAGTGTTACGCCGCGATTCACGAATGGGGTCCATGACGTGACCTTCTTCCTCGTGGATAAAGCTGTGGTTCGAGTGAAGATCCTGGTCAGTCCGAAAGATCCGGCGGCGGATTCGTTTTACGACTTTAGGTCGCGGGATTCTGTGGAATCCGGTTTCGACGGCAATGCTCCGGCACTGACCGAAATCGAATTGCTGAAGGCCATGTACCGCGACGATAGCGTTTCTGGCTACAAAGTGATGCGAATGTCCCAAGGGTTTCCGTCGAAAAGTGGAAACGCCCAGGCGGAGCTCATTCGGATCTATCAGGGCAACCCGTTCAACGGCTACGTCTTCCGAGTGCGAAACACGAGCTGGCGGAAGAACCTGGAGATCGACGTGCGCCATATCGCGGTTGGAAAGCCCAGCCTCGCCATCCTTTCTCAAAGCGATGACTCCACCTTGTATCCGAAGGGCAAGGGCGTGAATGAAACCCTTGTTCGCGTGGTCGCAAAGAACACCGCCTCGAGCCGTGACGTGATCCTTGCGATGGAGGCCGAAGAGCCCGACACCAAATCCAAGGGAGGAGAGTGATATGCAGATGAACGAAATCGTTACGCAGATCAAATCCTTCGATTGGAAGAAACACGAAGCGAGGATCAAAGAGATCGTGCAGAAAAAGCCGATCTTCGTGGGCCTTGCCGTCGTGGGTGTTCTTCTGATCGTGAACCTGATCGGACTCGGCGAAAAAAACGAAAGCCGTATCGTTGAACGAGGCACGGCTCTTGACTTCCAGAAGGGGCGTATTCTCAATGATCGGGAAAGTACCTTCTACTATGGCAAGGAACGTCTGCTCTCGAAAAAGGCGCAGTCGATGATTGATGGGCAAACGAAACTCGAAGCTCGTCTGGCTGAGCTGGAAAAAAAGCTCCAAGAAGCTCAAAATCGTCCTGTTCCCACGGGAACATCTGATGCAGGGCCGGCTCTCGCGCCGCAACAGGGGTTAGGCGTGGCTCCTCAGAGTCAGAGCGCGGCGGATGCTTCGCTCCAGCTCTACGATCCGGTGCAGGGGCTTGATGCCAGCGCGGTATCGCCCCTTCAACCTCGCGTGCGCTCGCGCGGCGGCGCTCGAAAAGGGGCTGATCTGATCTCGTTTCCGGTGAAGGCCGAAGGAAAGAAGAATGAGGGCGTCATGCTTCCGGCTGGGAGCTACGTCAAAGCCAAAGTGCTGACCGGGGTCGATGTGCCCGAAGGAAAAACGTATCCGGTTTTGATGGTCCTGGATTTCTCTTACATCGCGCCGAACGATCACAAAATCGACCTTTCGGGTTGTTTCATGATCGCAAAAGCGGAAGGAGATCTTTCCACCGAGCGGGTGCAGATGCAGGCGACCAAGATGAGTTGTGTTTCAAAGAACGGAAAGATGTTCGAGCGCGAGGTGAACGGCTTTATCGCCGACGACAAAGACGGCTCCTTCGCCATGAAGGGCAAGGTGAATTCCAAGCAAGGCCGAGTGGCAGCGATGGCCTTCATGTCCGGGGTGGTGGAAGGCGTGGGTAAGGCCGTGCAAGCGGCTCAAACTACGCAGAGTACGAACGCCTTTGGCGGTAGTACATCCGTTCTCTCCGGCGATGTTGCGACAAGCGCGGCGGCCGGTGGTGCTTCGAATGCCGCAGGAATGGTGGCTCAGTGGTACTTGCAACAGGCGCAGAGCCTCGCTCCCACGGTCGAGGTTGGGTCGGGCCGCGACGTGTGGATCATCATGAAAGACAAAGTGAAACTGCCGGAAGAGTTCTTCCGCAAAGAAAAGAGTGGTGGAAATGAAAGCGTTTATTCTTATTTTACTCGCGTGCTTGAGTAGCCTCGTGGTGGGCTGCGCGAGCGCGCCATCCAAATCGCTTTTGGAAGAACGCGCCGGTTACGATGTGAAACCGCCCGGACTGAAACTCTCGGGAGCGGGCTCGGTCAAATATGTGCCGACGCGGGTGCCGGAGCAGGTGATCGTTCCGTGGCTCCACGCCAAGGAGTTGCCCTCAAAGGACTACTTCTGGGGGGCCTGGATCTCGGTGGTTGTCGCGCCGGAAACCTGGGAGATGAAACAGGTCGAGGTGCCCAAGGGGGCGAAAGGGAAAGCTCCGCGGACAACGGCCAAGCCTAAACCTAGGCCGCCGCAAGCACCTAAAGAAGCCCCTGGGAAGCCGTAAACGTCTATAGGCGGCGATCAAACCTCGTGCCCTTTGAGGATGTCCATTTTGAGACACCATGGTCCTCAAATGCAATATAACGGTGTTACAAGATGAAAAAGCAATTAAAATGATGAAAGTAATAAAAGTATGAAAAATAATAAAAAATGGGTTATTATGGAGGAGCACGACGGAGGTTTTATGTCGAAGCTACCCTTACCCAAACAGGAAAAAGAAAGCGCCGAGGGGCTTTTGGCTCTTTTGAAGAAGGCGGAAAAGCCGATGGCCGACGTGATCGAGCTCAAGCTGAAGAAAGAATCCTTTCACGAGCTTGTGGGCCTGGTGGAGCTGCTTGTCGGTGATGATGACCTTTCTCCTGCCGATGCGGGAAAGCTCGCAAAGGTCTCCCGTCCCGTCATCATCCACCTGCTTGAAACGGGAATCCTGAAAGGATACCCGGTGAAAAGTCAGTGGAGAATCAAGCGTGATTCGCTGATGAAATACATCGAAGAACGGGAAAGTTTCGCCAAATCCATGCAGAAGTTGGACGAGCTGGGATATGGGATGGATTGATGGAAGCGGTTGTACTTGATGCAAACGTCCTCCATTCCAACACGCTACGCGGATTTTTTCTGTGGATGTCGAAATCCAAGATTTACCGCCCTATCTGGTCGGCCCAAATCTGGGATGAAGTTTTTAGAAATCATCCGGGCGATGAAAGCGAGAAAAAGAAGTTCAAGGCCGCAATGGAAGAAACTGTCTTTTTAGACTTCGCCGATTCCATGTGTTCGCTGAGCGATGACTTCGAGCGAGTTGATTTGCCCGATCCCGACGATGAACATATCGTTGCGCTTGCGAGACAAGAAAAGGCCGCAGCGGTTGTAACTTTCAATCTGAAAGACTTCCCTGCGGATCGCATCGAACCCGTAAATGTGAAAGCCGTTCATCCTGACGAATTCCTTTGCGGCTTGTTCGACACGAAGAAAGATTTGATGAAGTCGGCGCTTTCAGCACATCTCGGGAGTCTAACGCGCTCAAAGCCTGGGATCGAACGATTCATCGAGAGCTTCAAGAACGCAAATGCTCCCCGATTCGCGGACTGCCTGACAAAAGAAAACGCCTCGGGGAATTTGATTCCCGAAGTCTGGGGCTAGCGGACCTTTAGCGGCTACGAAAATCGCGCCGCCACCGTACTGAAAAATAAAACACCTGTCACTCTACTGCTACCAAGCGAGAGGCGGGCTCCAAAAGGAGCTCTCTTATGCTTGGTTTGCACAAAACGACCGATGAAATCATCGAATCCACACTCGCCAGCCGCACGAATTTCGTGCGAGCTCTGTTTGAGCGCCCGGATTCATTCGCCAAAATTCTACCCTATGAAGAATACCTAACCGAAGCCGGGATGTTCGTCCTCAAGGACGGCTCCCTGGGCGCGATCTTCGAGTTGGGCCTGATCGAACACGAACCCATCGAAGCTGAACGCATCGTCAATATGGTGGAGAGCTTGAAGTCGTGGTTTTTCCTGCCGGAAAAATGCACTCTTCAGGTTCTTTTCGATCAAGCGCACATTCCCGCCCGCGATCCCATCTGGAACTTCGAGACGAGCGGATTCAAACACGCCCATCCTGTGTCAGAAGCGATCTACAAAGCCCGCCTCGAAACGCTGAAGAGTTTCTGCGAAGGCAAGAGCAGCCTTTCGCCGATGCGCCGAAGGGCACTTCTTTCCATTCGATATTTTCCAGACCGCGACAACATGAAGTCGATTCTTCGCCTCATGGAGCGTGGGGAAGGGCTTCTCTTTGACACCATGAATGCGATGACCATGGAGGTCTCCGAATTCTCACAAATTCTCGCGCAGTTCATCGACAGCTCGAAGGTTCCCCTCAAGCGAGTGAACGGCGCGGATCTCGTCGATTTTCTCCGCCGATTCTTCAACCCCAAGGAATACCTGGAGCGCGATTTCGCTCCTTTCAATCCCCACATTTCAATTTCAGAGCAAATCGTATACGCGGGGCCGACCGGAAGTTTCGAGGGGCTGATTCGTGAGGGCCTGAAAACCCGCACGATCACGCTCAAAACAAGCCCTCGCCGTGTCACTCCGGGCGGAATGGCGAATTTTCTGATGCTGAACTTTCCGTTTCGCCTCTCCCTCAATTTCAGTTTCCCGAAGGCCGCGAAAATCAAGAGTTACTTCGACACGAAGGAGTTCTTTCTTCAGAACAGCCCGAGCGCCCGCGCTCGACGCCAACAGCAGGAACTCAAGGAAATTCAAGAACGCTTGGCGCACGACGAGCGATGCCTGTTCATGACTTTTTGCGTGATTGTCGAGGGGGAAACCGACGAGATTCTGAATCAGCGCACCCGAGCGATCACCAGTGTTTTCCATAACGATCTGGAGTGCGAGGTCATCAACGAGGAGATGATCGGCTCTGGATTGTGTATGACCAGTTTGCCGCTGTTCTACACGCCGTCCGCCGATCACTCCAGTCAGCGGTTCATCCGCATCATGAACAAAGATGCGACGAAGCTCCTGCCGATCTTCGACTCGTACCGAGGAATGGAAAATCCCCTTCAGCTCTATCTTTCGAGGGAAAATAATCTTGTTCGCTTCTCGTGGATGGCGAATCCGATCTCAAATCACACTGCGATCCTCGGGGATACGGGCTCAGGGAAAAGCAAATTCGCTCTGGACGCCGTTCAAGCGGTGAAGCTCAACGGTCCCCAATCGGTCGAGCCTCTTGTGTTCGTAGTCGATAAGCGTGCCAGTTGCGAGGCTCTTTGCCGCGAATTTGACGGGGATCTGAGCGTCTTTACCATGAATAAGGAAATGCCGTTCTCACCGTTTCGCGGTGTTTTCGACGATTCCAAGATTCAGTTCCTCACCAAGCTGATCCTGACGGCCGTAAAACTGACCAGCACATCCTTCGAGATGGAAAGCCACCACCTTGCGATTGTATCCCGAGCCCTCAAAGAAGCGTACTTGCGCCGTGTTCGAGAAAAGGGGGTCGGCTTCCGTGATGGCGACCTCGTAGAGATTGATTCCGAAATCGAGGTTTCCGTCTCCATGGATGATGTCGTCGCCAGTATGTCGGGCCTCACTTCCGAAGACGAATTTGAATCTCTGAAAGAGCAAATCGAAGATCTGATTACGCGATTGATGCCGTTTTATGGCGACGGCATCTACGCCCCCTTTTTCCGCGGGCAGAGCAAGAAAAAGAAGATTTCTCAAAAACTCCTCTACGCTTACGACCTCGAAGCTCTCGATTCGGACGAAACGCTGAAGGTGCTCATGAGTATGTGCGTGATCCAAGAGATCATGGCGACGATGGGCCGCCCAGAAAATCTCAAGTGCGGCGGCGTGCTTTATATCGAAGAGCTCGGATGTTTGGGGCGCGACAACCCGATTGTGGGAGATTTCGTCGTCGAGGCCGCCGAACGCATGAGGAAAATGGGCTTCTTTCTGATCGGCGTTGCGCCCAATCCACGCGTGTTCTTCGAGACCGAAGCGGGAAAGGCTGTTTGGGGTGGAGCCGACAACTTCTTCTTTTTGAAAATGAGCCCGGACAACGTGCGCTACCTCAAGGAAAACTCCTCCCTTTTGGGATCAGCGCCGCTCGAAGTTGTGGCGAGCCTTGAAACGAAACAGAACGAGTACGCCGAAGTTTTCTACACGAATAAGACCGGCACCCATCAGGGAGCCTTTCGCTACGTCCAATCAAATCTCGACCGCGCATCCAGCGCCAACAGTGAACAGGAGAAAGCGGCCTTGGAGAAAGAGGTGTCGGCATGAGCGTGACGATACCTCCTCGACCCCACAGTCACAGTTCTCAGAAA